>JAISPO010000199.1 GCA_031274855.1 Zoogloeaceae bacterium
CCGAACGCGCCGCCGAACGCATGTTGACGCTCACCCGCCGCCAATGGGAAACCGGCGAAGTCAGCCACCTTTCAGTATTGATAGCCGAACAGACTTGGCAACAGGCGATTCAAGCGCTCGTCTCAGCCCAAGCCGACCGTTTCGCCGACACCGCCGCGCTGTTCCAATCGCTAGGTAGTCAGGCTACAGGAGACAGGGTGCAAGGTTCAGAGCAACCCTGAACCAAGCTGCTCCCTTAGGCCATTCATTTAAGCGCCGCCAGAACCTCGTCGAGCATTTTCTTGGCGTCGCCGAACAACATGCGGTTGTTGTCTTTGTAGAAAAGCGGGTTGTCGATACCGGCGTAGCCGGAGGCCATGGAGCGTTTCATCATGATGGAGGTTTTGGCCTTCCAGACTTCGAGTACCGGCATACCGGCGATGGGGCTGGCGGGGTCTTCTTGCGCGGCGGGATTCACGATGTCGTTCGCGCCGATGACGATGGAAACGTCGGTATCGGGGAAGTCTTCGTTGATTTCGTCCATTTCCATCACGATGTCGTAGGGCACCTTGGCTTCGGCGAGCAGCACGTTCATGTGGCCGGGCATACGGCCCGCGACGGGGTGAATGCCGAAGCGGACATTGATGCCTTTCCCGCGCAGCAGTTGGGTGATTTCGTAAACGGCGTGTTGAGCCTGGGCAACCGCCATGCCGTAGCCGGGGACGATGATGACGTTTCTGGCGTCCTTGAGCAGTTCGGCGGTTTCGGCGGCGCTGATTGGCGTAACTTCGCCTTGCGGTTCGCCGTCTTTCTTGACCGCCGCCGTGCCGCCGCCGGTGCCGAAGCCGCCTGCGATGACGCTGATGAAGTTGCGGTTCATGGCGCGGCACATGATGTAGGAGAGAATCGCGCCCGAGGAGCCGACCAGCGCGCCGACCACGATCAGCAGGTCGTTGGAGAGCATGAAGCCGGTGGCCGCCGCCGCCCAGCCTGAGTAGGAGTTGAGCATGGAAACAACGACCGGCATGTCCGCGCCGCCGATGGCCATGACCATGTGAATGCCGAACAGCAGCGCGATGACAGTCATGACGATCAGTGGCGTCATGCCGCCCTGAAGGCTATCGGCATTGAGGAAGACATGGCCGAACCAGATCACGGCCAGCAGGCCGGTCAGGTTGATCCAGTGGCGGGCGGGCAGCAGCATGGGTTTGCCGCCTATCCGGCCTGAGAGTTTGCCGAAGGCAATGATGGAGCCGGAAAAGGTGATGGCGCCGATCAGAATGCCGATGTAAATTTCCAGTTCGTGAATGCTTTTTTCAGCGCCGGTCAGGACGATGGAGGTGTCGACATAGCTGGCGAAGCCGACCAGACAGGCGGCCAGACCGACCAGACTGTGCATCAGCGCGACCAGTTCCGGCATTTGCGTCATTTGCACTTTTTTGGCGGCGATGAGGCCGACAGTGCCGCCGACGGCCATCGCGCCGATGATCCAGCCATAACCGGCCGGTGTGACGCGCGGGCCGAAAACGGTCGCCAGCACCGCAATGGTCATGCCGATGATGCCGTAGAGATTGCCGCGCCGCGCGGTTTCGGGATTGGAAAGGCCGCCCAGACTGAGGATGAACAGAATAGTGGCGGCGATATAGGCAACGGTAGCGAGACTCGAACTCATGGCTTACTTCCTGAACATCGCCAACATGCGGCGGGTGACGGCGAAACCGCCGAACATATTGATGGCAGTGAGCGCGAGGGCAAGAACCGCCATTCCCAGAATCCAGCCATCCGGCCTGCTTTCAGTCAGCGACGACAGCGGCGGCGCGATTTGAATCAGCGCGCCGATGGCGATGATGCTGGAGATGGCGTTGGTGACGCTCATCAAAGGCGTATGCAGCGAGGGCGTGACATTCCACACCACCATGTAGCCGACAAAGCAGGCCAGCACGAAAACGGTGAAGTGGCCGAGGAAGGCGTCAGGCGCGAAAGCGCCAACCAGCCAGAACAACGCCGCGCCGATCCCGAAGATGATCGCCAGCGTGCTGCCGGCCATCGGCTCGCTCGCGCTGTGGCCGTGGCCTTTTGGCGCAGCGACCGGCGCAGCGGCGGGCTTGGCTGCGGGCGCGGCAGGCAGTTTGGGCGGTGGCGGCGGCCAGGTGACTTCGCCTTGCTTGATGACGGTCAGGCCGCGGATGGCATCGTCTTCCATGTTGACGTCGATGGCGCCGTCCTTGGTCTTGCACAGTTCTTCCATCAGGCGCAGCAGGTTGTTACCGTAAAGCGTCGAGGACTGTTTGGCGAGGCGGCTGGGCAGGTCGGTATAGCCGACGATGGTGACACCGTGCTTGACCACGGCTTGGCCGGGTTCAGTGAGTTCGCAGTTGCCGCCCTGTTCGCCGGCCATGTCGATAATGACGCTGCCCGCCTTCATGCTGCGCACCATTTCGGCGGTGATGAGCTTGGGCGCGGGTTTGCCCGGAATCAGCGCCGTGGTGATGATGATGTCGGCCTCTTTCGCTTCGCGGGCGTACATGTCGCGCTGCGCCCGCTGGAAGCCTTCCGACATCACCTTGGCGTAACCGCCGCCGCCGGAGCCTTCCTCCTCGTAATCGACCTTGACGAACTCGCCGCCGAGCGACTTGACTTGATCGGCAACCTCGGCGCGGGTGTCGTTGGCGCGAACGATGGCGCCGAGATTGGCTGCCGTGCCGATGGCGGCCAGACCGGCAACACCGGCGCCGGCGATGAACACTCTGGCGGGCGGAATCTTGCCCGCGGCAGTCACTTGACCGTTGAAGAAGCGGCCAAACGCATTGGCGGCTTCAATCACAGCGCGGTAGCCGCTAATACCGGCCATCGAAGTCAGCGCGTCCATTTTCTGCGCGCGCGAAAGCTGGCGCGGCAGTGAATCAATCGCCAGCACCGTTGCCTTGCGGCTGGCCAGCGCCTGCATGAGATCGGGGTTCTGCGCGGGCCAGATGAAGCCGATCAGCGTCGCGCCTTCGCGCAACATGCCAACTTCGGCCAGCGTCGGCGGGCGCGCCTTGAAGACGATGTCACTCTGCGACCAGAGCGCTGCCGCGTTCGCCGCGATTTCCGCACCAGCGGCGCGGTAGGTATCATCGCTGAAGTTGGCGGCATTGCCCGCGCCGGTTTCAATACTTACCTTGAACCCGAGTTTAATCAGCTTGACGACAACGTCAGGCACTGTGGCAACGCGCCTTTCGCCCGCGAAAGTCTCGCGGGGAACTCCAATAATGAGTGACATGTACACCTCCAACAAATTCCGGCGGGGATTTTTTATTCAAAAGCTGCTTGCCTGAATCAGACACTCGCCCGCAACAACCGTTGATTATAAGATGATGCGATGCTGACCGGCAGTCCCGATATACTGAGCGCCAACTTACATTACAGGAGGATTCCATGTTTCCGGGTCGCGGCTATAACGAACTGAAAGTGGGTGACAAATTCGAGTCGGCCATGACGCTGACAGAAACGCACATCGTGCTTGGCGCCGGTCTGTTCGGCGATTTCAACCCGCTCCACGTCAATGAAACCTTCGGTAAAACCACCCGCTTCGGCAGCCGCATCGGTCACGGCTATCTGACCAGTAATGTCATGGCAGCGCAAATGGGTATGATTCTTTACGGCACTGCCATTGCCTATGTCGAACACACAATCCGCTTTACCGCGCCGGCCCGCGCCGGCGATACGCTGACCAGTACCTGGACCGTCACCGCCAAGGAGGACAAGCCCAAGCATGGCGGCGGCATGGTCTCGTTTGCCGGAACTTGCGTCAATCAGGAAGGTGTCAAAGTCGCCGAAGCCGAAGCCAAATTACTGGTCAGGAACAACGCCTGAGCGGGATCGTTCCTCTATAAACCATCCACATGCCGCTGCAACCAATATTCAAGCAGCGCCAGATGCCAGACCTTGGCGCCCTGCAAGCGGGTGTAATGGTTCATGGGCGCGGCGAGCAGTTTGTCCACTATCTCGCGCCGGAATAATCGTCGCTGGTGGCAGGCGTCGCTGTCGAGTACGCCGCGCATGAAGTCGAGAAACGCGCCCTGCGGATACTTGAAGGCTGGCACGGGGAAATAACCCTTGGGGCGGTCGATGACGCTGTCGGGGATCAGGCCGCGGGCAATGGCCTTGAGCGGCCATTTGCCGCCTTCCCTGAGTTTGAGTTCCGGCGGCATGGTCATCGCCAATTCGATCAACTCGTGATCGAGGAAGGGAACGCGGGCTTCCAAGCCCCAGGCCATTGTCATGTTGTCTACGCGCTTGACCGGATCATCGACAATCAGCGTCGTCGCGTCGAAGCGCAATACCTGATCGAGAAAGCTATCGGCATCCGGCTCGGCAAGGCGGGCCGCGACTAATGCGCCGGTGACATCGTCGACGGCGTAAGCCTCGCCTACGGTCGCCAGATATTCGGCATGGTCGCGGTCGAAATAATGGCGCGAGAATTTTTCCAGCGGCGTGCCGGTTTCGGCATCCATCTTCGGATACCAGAAATAACCCGCGAATACTTCATCGGCCCCCTGTCCGCTCAGCACCACTTTTACCGACTGCGCCACGCGCTGGGCAAGCAGATAGAAGGCGGCGACATCTTGGCTCACCATCGGCTCGGCCATCTGACCAACCACCTCAGGCAGCGCGGCCAGCACCTCGGCGTCGGGGATCATGTACTTGCGATGGCGGGTTTTGAATCGTTCGGCGACCGCATCCGAGTAGATAAATTCGTTACCGGATTCATCACCTTTATCGCCGAAACCGATTGAAAAAGTCTGTACATCGCGGTGGCCGAGTTCATGCAGCAGGCCGACTAGCAGACTGGAATCGAGGCCGCCCGAAAGCAGCACGCCGACCGGCACGTCGGCGGCGGTCTGCTGACGCTCGACTGCGGCGACCAGCGACTCCCGCACCCGCGCCAGCCACGCTGATTCGCCCAAGGGCGTTGCCGGACGCTTGGCCGACAAGCGCCAGTACGAATGCGTTTGCGCGCGGCCACGGACATCAATCGTCAACGTTTGCGCAGGCGCGAGCTTGCGCACCCCTTTCAGAATGGTGCGCGGCGCAGGCACAACCGCATGGAGCGTCAGATGATGATGCAGCGCCACCGGATCGAGGGCGGTATCGACGCCACCCGCCGCCAGCAGCGCCGGTAAGGCCGAGGCGAAACGAAAACGCTGGCCGTCCTGCGTGTAATAAAGCGGCTTGATGCCGGTGCGGTCGCGCCCAAGAAACAGTGAGCGTTCGGTTTCATTCCAGAGCGCAAACGCGAACATGCCGTTGAAGCGTTCCACGCAAGCCGCCCCCCAAGCGTGATACGCCTTGAGAATGACCTCGGCATCGCCCTCGGAAAAGAAGTGATAACCCAAGCCCGCCAGTTCGCGCCGCAACTCGCGGTAGTTGTAAATCGTGCCGTTGAACACCATCGACAGGCCGAGTTCCTTGTCGACCATCGGCTGATGCGAGTGCGCCGACAGGTCGATGATCGCCAGCCGCCGGTGCCCGAAAGCCAGCGGGCCATCGGCATAAACGCCTTCATCGTCCGGCCCGCGCTGCGCCAGCCGCGCCATCATGCGCCGCAAACCTGCTAGGTCAGGTTCACCGCCATCAAACCGCAACTCGCCGCAAATACCGCACATAAGTCAGGTTTTCAGCAACTGCCAGGTGATGATGCCGGCAAAGGTGGCGAGCAGCGAGCCGAACAGGTGCAGGGCAGCGGCGCTCAGCGCCATCCCCGGCCGGCCTTCCTGCAACAAGGTGACAACTTCGGCGGAAAAAGTGGAGAA
>JAISPO010000105.1 GCA_031274855.1 Zoogloeaceae bacterium
TCTGATGGTGCCGGGAGAGGGACTCGAACCCTCACACCTTGCGGCGGCGGATTTTGAGTCCGCTGCGTCTACCGATTCCGCCATCCCGGCAGGGGGCGAGGCCGCGTAAAATGCGCGGCTTCGCGGGGGAAGGGGCGCATTATCCGCGAATCTGCCGTTTGCCACAACCGATGTTCGCTGATGCTCACCCTTGATGATTTCGATTACCTGCTGCCGCCTGAGCGGATTGCCCAGATGCCGCTGGCCGAGCGCGCGGACAGCCGCTTGCTGGTGATGCGCGGCACGGCGCTGGCGGATCATGCCGTGCGCGATTTGCCGGATCTGCTGTTGCCCAACGATTTGCTGGTGATGAACGATACGCGGGTGATCCATGCCCGCCTGTTCGGCAGGAAGGAAAGCGGCGGTCAGGTCGAAGTGCTGGTGGAGCGCATCACGCCGGAAGGCGAGGTGATCGCGCAGTTGCGCGCCAGCAAGCCGCCGCGGGCAGGCTCACGGCTGCGGCTGGAAGATGCTTTCGATGCCGAGGTGCTGGGCCGCGCAGGCGAGTTTTGGCGGCTGACTTTTGCCGGTGATGCGTTCGCGTTGATTGAGCGGCATGGCCGCCTGCCGCTGCCGCCTTATATTGAACATGCGGCGACGAAGGTGGATGAGGAACGCTACCAGACGGTCTTTGCCCGCGAGAAGGGTTCAGTCGCCGCGCCGACTGCCGGCTTGCATTTCGACCCGCCCTTGCTGACGGCGCTGGCGGAGCGCGGGATTGCGACGGCGCAGGTCACGCTGCATGTTGGCGCGGGGACTTTTCAGCCCGTGCGCGTGCACCATCTGGCCGAGCACCGGATGCACCGTGAGCGTTATCACGTTCCGGCGGCGACTGTGGCGGCGATTGCCGCCTGCCGCGAACGCGGCGGCCGCGTGGTGGCGGTCGGCACGACGACCTTGCGCACGCTGGAAACAGCGGCGCTGCATGGCTCACTGCGAGCGGGCAGCGGCGAGAGCGAGCTTTTTGTCACGCCGGGTTTCGAGTTCCGCGTCGTGGATATGCTGATGACCAATTTCCATTTGCCCAAGTCGACGCTGTTGATGCTGGTTTCGGCTTTCGGCGGGCTGGCGGAAATTCGCGCTGCGTACCGGCACGCAATCGCGCACAATTACCGTTTTTTCAGCTACGGTGATGCGATGTTGATTGACAAGGCTTGCCCCTCTCCCCTACCCCATCCCCACCCCAGCCCTCCCCTTGAAGGGGAGGGAGTTTCGGAGTTTGCTCTCCCCTTGAAGGGGGAGGCTTGGTCAGGCCTCAAATGAAATTCGATCTTCTCGCTACCGATGGCGCGGCCAGACGCGGCACGCTCGCGCTGGCTCACGGCGTTGTCGAAACACCGGCGTTCATGCCAGTCGGCACCTATGGTTCAGTGAAGGCGATGGCGCCGAACGAGCTTGTGGATATCGGCGCGCAAATCGTCCTCGGCAACACGTTTCATCTCTGGCTGCGGCCCGCGCTGGAGGTGATTCGCGCCCACGGCGGCCTGCATCGCTTCATGGGCTGGGACAAGCCCATCCTCACCGATTCGGGCGGCTTTCAGGTGTTCTCGCTCGGCGCGTTGCGCAAAATCAGCGAGGAAGGCGTGCGCTTCGCCTCGCCGGTCAATGGCGACAAGCTGTTCATGCGGCCCGAAGATTCGATGCAGATTCAGCACACGCTGAATTCCGACGTGGTGATGATTTTCGATGAATGCACGCCCTATCCCGCCAGCGAGCAACAGGCGGCGGAGTCGATGCGCCTTTCGCTGCGCTGGGCGCGCCGTTCGCGCGATGAACACGACCGGCTGCAAAACGCCAACGCGCTGTTCGGCATCGTGCAGGGCGGCATGTATGAGCATTTGCGCGACGAATCGCTGGCCGGTCTGGCCGAAATCGGCTTCGACGGCATGGCGATCGGCGGCCTTTCGGTCGGCGAGCCGAAGGAGGAGTTTTCGCGCATCCTCGCCCATGTCGCGCCGCGCCTGCCTGAGCGTCAGCCCCGCTACCTGATGGGCGTCGGCACGCCGGAGGACATCGTTTATGCCGTCGGTCAGGGCATCGACATGTTCGATTGCGTCATGCCGACGCGCAACGCGCGTAACGGGCATCTCTTTACCCGCTACGGCGATATCCGCATCAAAAACGCCTGCTACAAAAGCGATACGCGGCCTCTCGATGAAAGTTGCGGCTGCTACTGCTGCCGGAATTTCAGCCGCGCCTATCTGCACCATTTGCACCGGATCGGCGAAATTCTGGGCGCGCGCCTGAATACCATCCACAACCTGCATTACTACCAGACGCTGATGCGGGAATTGCGCGCGGCCATTGTTGAAAACCGCCTGACTGCCCATACACAGGAATTTCACCGGAACCGCGCCCGCGGGCCGGTATAATCCCGCGCTTATCTGATTTACTGGAGTACAACATGTTGCTGATTTCTGACGCTTTCGCCCAAGCCGCGCCCGCCGCGCAAGACCCGTCCGGTGGCCTGATGGG
>JAISPO010000129.1 GCA_031274855.1 Zoogloeaceae bacterium
TTTCTGCGCTACCACGACCCCGAAAACTGGCCGCTGCTGCGCCAAACCCTCAAAGACATGGGCCGCGCCGACCTGATCGGCAACGGCAAACACCAGCTGATTCCGGCATGGCAAGCCAATGCAACCCGCAGCCATCCCGTGATGAGCAAGGCGTCGAAAGAAAAACCGCTGTCCAAGCGGAGACACTCATAAGCGGCTGCTCTCGCAACTCACTCCGAATCAGAAATATCCAGAACCGCGTCGGGGCCGATATCGAGGATGAACCACTGGGCGTTGATGCGCACGCCCTTCTTTTTGACGGGCACAGTACGAGTCCAGCAGTAGGCCACGCACGCCTTGTCACGCTCCTTGTTGCCGCTGCTCTGGACAGGGGTGATGTGGACGACCTTCCCTTTTTTATCGAAAAAAAGTTTGAACCGCGCCTTGCCCCAAGGCGGCGCCTTACCGGTTATGGCATCAGACACGGGATACTCCAAACATCGTCTTTGGAAAAGGACTACTGCCGGATTTTACCGGCGCGGTAAACCATCATGGCTGCATTTATGGCATCGTCAGATTCCAACCCGGAGGCAGATTCCGATAAGCGAGATGGAGTGCAGGATTGAGCACAACAGTCTTGAAGCCGTGCTTGGCCCAAGCCACTTCGAGCGCCTGTTTAGTAAAAATTGAGATGTGCCCATTACGTGGCCCAACATACCACCACGCGACCCCGTAGTTGTGAATATCGTCAGGCTGAATCAACGTCGAATAGAGTACAGCGCCTGGATCGGCGACACATTTGACGATCTTGCCGATACCATCCATTGGATCAGGCAGATGTTCAAGCGTCTCAAAGCATGTCACCAAATCGAACCTGCCATTCGGCTGTCCAGCGTATGCTTGCACCATCGGATCGTAGGTAACGGCTTCTTTGAAACCATAGGCACGCAATGCGGTACAGAGCACACCGTTCCCCCCGCCATAATCAAGCACTCTCATGGCAGTCTTTTGTGGTCCCCAAATTCTCATCACCATGCCCGCGTTTGCATTCGGACGCTCGTCGCAATAGTGGGGATCGAAAATCTGATAGTCACCGTTGTAGATGTGAGTCTTGAAATCGTCGAGGCTCCAATCGTCAAATGCATCGGTAAAGAGAAAGCCACAGGTTTCACATCGGCGATAGTAAATAGGGATGCCTACAAGCGGTACCCGCAGATGTTTTTGCTCTTCGCAAGGATGATTGAAGTCGAGAACGCCATAGAGCACCGAAGGGCCATGACAAATCTTGCAGGCGAGATTTGCTGAGGATGGAGATCTGACTGTTATTGTGGCCACAACAAGCTCCTTTTTACCCATGTCCGGCACTCACCTTGTCATCCTGCCAGCTTACCAAGGCACTTCTGGCATGTCGGTTACAGCGTCAGACACGGGATGCTCCAGAAGATGCTGCATACAACATCACACTTTCATGGAAAGACCATTTTTCTCGTTTACAGAAAAACGATTGAGCAGTTCGCTATCGCCGTGAGGCACCGCGAGCATATTCATTCCTGCCTCAAAGAAATGGTAATTCCACTGGCTCAGGAACTCCTTGATGCGCTGTGCGCCTGTCTTGAGAATTTCCACCCAAATCAGCGGCTGGCAGGTTGTGATGATTGAGCGCGCGCCCATCAGCACATCAACCTCCATTGATTCCACATCAATCTTCAGCAGATCAACTCTTTTCAGGTTCAGCTCATCAAGCGTGATTTGCTGGACCTGACGCCCTTTCTCCGGCGAGTAATCGAGCGGCTGTCCAACCGACCCGAACACTATTTCGGGTTTCCTGATTTCAAGGCTGCCGTAGGAACCAGGTTGGGAATAATTCACACGCGGTATTGTGATGACCTCGTTTGCCGCGCCTAATGCAACATTGTGTGCCTGCACATTGAATAGATTGTTGATGACGATATTGCCCGCCAGCGCATAAAAAATGAAATCTTGCGGCTCAAAAGCGTGCACCGTACCCCATTGCGTCATCATGCGGCCAGCCTCTACCGAAAAAACGCCGATATTGGCGCCGCAATCGAGAAATACCACCCCGTCGCCCAAACGCTGCCGCTGCACACGCAATAGCGCCAGCAAAAACTCCAGTTCCGAAGCGTCAAACAGAGCTGTTTCCAGCAGATTCAGCCCCACGCCGTAACTGGGCCGTCCGTTCTCCAGCGCATAATCGTTGCGGTTGACGATTAGCGTGCCATGATTGGTTGCAGCAAGAATAAACGAGATTGCCCGCCGTTCTGGAAACATAAAACACCTCTTGTCGAATCAAAATAAATTCGAATGAATCTGAATATATCAGTTCAGCCTACCAGACTGCCGAGTTGCTTCTGGCGCGGCACTGTCAGTCCGCCGCGAATACGCCCCGCCATTCTCAACGAATCCCGTCAAGCACCGCCGGAAATGCGGATGATACCGGCCAGATCGCGCTGTTGCTCAATGGTATGGAATCCTGCCTCAGCGAACAGTTGGGACATTGCTTCGGCTTGGTCGTAGCCGTGTTCGATGAAAAGCCAGCCGCCGGTTGTCAGATGACAGCGGGCATCGGTCAGGATGCGGCGGATGGCAGTCAGGCCGTCGTTGCCGGAGGCGAGCGCCGTCATTGGCTCGAAGCGCAGATCGCCCTGCGCGAGATGCGGGTCGCCTGCGGCGACGTAGGGCGGGTTGCCGATGATGAAATCGAATGCGCCTGCCACCTTGGCGAACCAGTCGCTTTCAAGGAATTCCACGCGCGCGCCGAGCCGCTCTGCGTTGCCACGCGCAACGGCCAGCGCCTCGGCGGAAATATCGACTGCCGTGACGGCGCAATCCAATTCCAGCGCCAGCGTGATGGCAATGCAGCCGCTGCCGGTGCCGAGATCGAGGATGCGGGGAGTCTCGCCAGGTTTGACTTTTTGAAGCACGGTTTCAACCAGTAATTCCGTTTCGGGCCGCGGAATCAGCACAGCGGGCGTGACGTGAAAATCGCGCCCGTAAAACTCACGAGTGCCAGTGAGGTAGGCAACAGGTTCACCGGCAGCACGCCGTTCGGTAAAGGCGGCGTAGCGCGTCGACTGGCTGGCGGTTAACAGGCGTTCGGGATGAGCCGTCAACTCAGCGGCAGAGCAACCGAGAACGTGGCGCAGCAGCAACTTGGCCTCGGCAGGCTCAATCAGACCGCGCGCGGATGCCAATGCTTCGCCAGCGGTGATCATTCGGCCAGCGCGGCGAGTTGTTCTGCCTGATGCTCGGCGGTCAGCGCCGCGGTCAGTTCGTCCAAATCGCCATCCATGACGAACTGCAATTTGTAGAGCGTGAGGTTGATGCGATGATCGGTGACGCGGCCCTGCGGGAAGTTGTACGTGCGGATGCGCTCGGAGCGGTCGCCGCTGCCGATCAGGGATTTGCGCTCGCTGGCGATTTTCTGCTGCTGCTCGCGCACCTGCGCGTCCTTGATGCGCGCCGCCAGCACACTCATCGCCTGCGCCTTGTTGCGATGCTGCGAACGGTCGTCCTGACATTCGACGACGATGCCGGTCGGCAGGTGCGTGACGCGCACTGCCGAGTCGGTCTTGTTGATGTGCTGTCCGCCCGCGCCGGAAGCGCGGAAGGTGTCGATGCGCAAATCCGCCGGATTGATGTTCACATCCGCCACCGCGTCGACTTCCGGCAACACTGCGACAGTGCACGCCGAGGTGTGGATGCGACCCTGTGCCTCGGTTTCCGGCACGCGCTGCACGCGATGGCCGCCCGACTCGAACTTGAGCTTCGAGTAAGCGCCGTGACCGGCAATGCGCGCGATCACTTCCTTGTAACCGCCGAGATCGGATTCGCTGGCCGAAACCTGCTCGACCTGCCAGCCCAGCCGCTCGGCATGACGCGTGTACATCCGGTAGAGGTCGCCCGCGAACAGCGCCGATTCTTCGCCGCCGGTACCGGCGCGAATTTCCAGAAACAGGTTGCGCTCGTCGTTGGGGTCTTTGGGCAGCAGCGCCTTTTGCAGTTCGCCGTCCAGCCGCTCGATGGCAGCCTCGCTGACGGCAATTTCCTCCTGCGCCATTGCCTTCATTTCAGCGTCAGCCAGCATTTCGCGGGCCGCCGCGATGTTGCTTTCCGCGCTCAGATAATCGCCGTAAAGCGCGACCACCGGCTCGATCTCGGCGTGTTCGCGGCTTAACTTGCGGTAGTTGTCCATGTCGCGCGTGGCCTGCTCGTCGCCGAGCAGGGCGTCGAGTTCTGCCTTGCGCCGGGAGAGTCGTTCGAGCTTGTCGCGGATGCTGGATTTCATGGTGTCAAAGAAAAAGTCAGCCGTGGCGACACGCCACCCGGCTGAGAACAAGACAGCTACTCGTTTGGGTGAAGATGGAAAATTTGGGAAACGATTTCCGACAGCCGGTTGCGTTCATCGCCCTCGGCCTGATTGAGCGCATGGGTCGGCCCGTGCATCAGCTTGTTGGTCAGGCCGCGCGAGAGCGCCTCCAAAACCTGCGCCGGATCAGTGCCCCGATGCAGGAGCTTCAGCGCATGATCGACCTCGTGGCGACGCGCCCGCTCGGCGCTGTCGCGCAGGGCGCGGATGGTCGGCACCACTTCGCGGGCATCAACCCATTGCAGAAAATCGTGCACCTGATCGTCGATAATCGCCTCGGCCTCAACCACTGCCGCCTGCCGCGACTCCAAGCCCTGCTCGACGATCTGGCCCAGATCATCCAGCGTGTAGAGGAAAACGTCGTCGAGTTTGCCGATCTCGGTTTCGATATCGCGCGGCACAGCCAGATCGACCATCACCATCGGCTTGTGGCGACGCTGCTTGAGCGAACGTTCGACCATGCCGAGGCCGACGATCGGCAAGGGGCTGGCCGTGCAGGAAACCACCACGTCATATTCGGCAAGGCGCTCGCCCAGTTCGTCGAGCCGCATGGCATCGCCGTCAAAGCGCACGGACAGCGCCTCGGCGCGCTCAATGGTGCGGTTGGCCACGGTCAGGCGCTTGGGCTTCTCGCCGGCGAAGTGGGCGGCGCAAAGCTCAATCATTTCGCCCGCGCCGATGAACAGCACTTTCTGCCCGGACAGGTCGCCGAAAATACGCGCTGACAAATGCACCGAAGCCGCCGCCATCGAGACGATATTGGCGCCGATGGCTGTCGTCGAGCGCACCTCTTTGGCAACCGCGAAAGTGCGCTGAAAGAGCTTGTTGAGCAAAGCGCCCAGCGTGCCCGCTTCTTCGGCGAGGCGGGCGGCCTGCTTCATCTGGCCGAGAATCTGCGGCTCGCCCAGCACCATCGAATCAAGGCCCGATGCGACGCGGAACATGTGCCGCACGGCATTACGATGCGGATGGGTATAAACGTAGGGCTGGATTTTGCCCGGTGTCAGCGCGTGATATTCGGCCAGCCACTCGACCGCCGTTTGCGGCTCCTCAGCCGCGCAATACAACTCGGTGCGATTGCAAGTAGACAGAATCGCCGCCTCGCGTACCGGTTTGGCGCGGAGCAGATCATGCAACGCCTGCGGCAGCCGGCTCAGATCAAACGCCACCTGTTCGCGCACGGCCAGCGGCGCGGTATGGTGGTTGATCCCCAGGGCGAATAGTTGCATGCGTCGGCGAAATGGCAAACATCCAACTTGCCATTATACGTCAGAGGTTTTCCGCCTCTGCCAGCGGCTGATCGCTATCCCCCTACTGAGCAGGCGGTGGAGGTGGCGGAGGGGGCGGAGGGGGCAGCGCGGCACTACCTGTCGGCGATGGCGGCGGCAAGGCGTTACCCGATGGTGGAGGCGGAGGTGGCGGCGACGGCGGAGAGGTCTGCCGCACATACTGTCCGGGAATCTGGTTGCCGTGGGAATACATGCACTGCAAATAGGCGACATCGTAGCTGCGCTGGATTTGCCGTTCCGACATGGCGCCATAGCCCGAACCGGACGCGCTGCCCATCAGCAGGCCACCGCCTGCGCCGACTGCGGCCCCATCCCGGCCACCGATGGCCGCGCCGATAACCGCGCCTACCGCAGTGCCGACCACAGCCTTGGCCGCCGCATTATCGTTGGCGCGATGGGTTTGTCCGCCAACGCTCTGCTCCGCATAGCTGCGGCAATACTGGTCTTCTCCGGCAAAGACATCGAGCGGTTTATGAGAGGCCGGCATTACCGCAACCGTCGGCCCGAGCGGCGCCGACGCACAACCGGCCAAGGCCGCGGCAATCAGCCCGATAGTCAGAATGTTACGTTTTCGCATATTGCCTCCTCGATCTTGCAAGCTTGATGGAACATATTTCATCATAGTCCAGCGCCCGCCCGCCGAGTACTGTGTTTTCGGGCAGAACGGTAACAATTTATTTCCCCTCAGCCGCAGCGGCGTCAAGGAAGGAAACGGAGATTAAGTCCCGGATTCGCCGCAAAAGCAAGCCTGAAGCTCGCGCAATGGTTACAGAATGAAGGGGATAAACATCTTGCTGCGCTTCATGTAGTCGCGGTAGCTGTCCCCGAAATAATTGATGTTCTCCCGCTCTTCCACTCGCGCGGTGGCGATCAGAAACAGCGTGGCGATAATGCCGCAGATACCGCTTGCCAAGGAGGGCTGTTCGAAGAAAAACCCCCAGCACAAAAAGATCAGCGACGCGTAAATCGGATGCCGGATGTAACGGTAAAGGCCGTGCGTAACCAGCACCGTTGTTTTTTCGAAACCCATCATCGGCGCGTCGACGCGCTTGGGATCCGGCTGGCCGCTGCGCAGCAGCGGCCCGAATCCGGAAAATACCAGAAACAATGAAATAAGGAACAGCCCGTGCGCGATGGTCCAGTGGGGGGAACTGATATCCCACTGTGACCGGACTGACCAGTTCATCACGAACATCAGCGCCATAAACTCCCAGGCGATGAAACGGTAGAAGCCATGCGAGCGCGGCTTGAGCAGCGAGGCGCGCGACACGAAGGCCAGCGCCAGTGTGATGATGACAAAAACAATCGCCTCGGTCATGGGTTCTCCGCTATGGGACAGAACTGAAGGCTACACCGGCTGCGCAGCCGGAGCTTTGGAATTTTGGTGGCCAGGGGCGGAATCGAACCGTCGACACGCGGATTTTCAGTCCGCTGCTCTACCAACTGAGCTACCTGGCCGGAAGGCTGCGCATTATAACGAGGTTCACCGCCGCGGGTGAAAAAAAGGCCCCGCCGTTTGGCGGGGCCTCTTCCTTCACCCCTCTCTTGTCATTAGTGCGACGACGCAGTGGCAGCGCCGACGCCGGTTTCCGAGCGGGTGTGTTGGTCGTTATAGAGGGCGCGTTCTTTCCTGGCCTGTTCGCTGTTGTCGAGGATGGACACCAGCCAGATCATGAAGAAAGCAATCGGCATCGAGATGATCGCCGCCGAGGCATACGGGAACCAGGCCGAGCCTGCCGGATTGCCCATCACCGCGACCCAAACGCTATCCGAGCCAATGGTCAGAATGGTCGCCAGCGCCAGGCCGATAGAGCCGCCGGTAACTGCGCCACGGGTCGTGCAGTTCTTCCACAACACCGACATGAACAGCACCGGAAAATTGCCTGAGCAGGCGATGGTGAAGGCCAGCATGACCATGTAGGCGACGTTCTGCTTTTCGAAGGA
>JAISPO010000096.1 GCA_031274855.1 Zoogloeaceae bacterium
GCGGGGCGGGGGTGTCGCGGTTGATGGGTTTGGGCGTGTCGCCGGTGCGCATGGATAGCGCGATGCGTTTGCGCGGCACGTCGACTTCAATCACTTTGACTTTCACCAAGTCACCGGCTTTGACGACGGCGTGCGGGTCTTTGACGAACTTGTCCGCGAGCGCCGAGACGTGCACCAAGCCGTCCTGATGTACGCCGATGTCGACGAAAGCGCCGAAGTTGGTGACGTTGGTGACGACGCCTTCGAGCGTCATGCCGGGTTGCAGGTCTTTGATGTCTTCAATGCCTTCGCGGAAGCTGGCGGTCTTGAATTCTGGGCGCGGATCGCGGGCGGGTTTTTCGAGTTCGCGCAGGATGTCCTTGACAGTGGGCAGACCGAATTTCTCGTCGGCATATTTCGCGGGATCGACTCTGGCGAGGCTGACGCCATTGGTGATATCGGCGCGGATGCGCGCCGCGACCGGATAGGCTTCGGGATGCACCGCAGAAGCATCGAGCGGATTGTCGCCACCGGCGATGCGCAAGAAACCGGCGGCCTGCTCAAAAGTTTTTTCGCCCAGACGCGGCACCGACTTCAACGCCTGCCGATTCTTGAACGCGCCATGCTGGTCGCGCCAGGCGACGATGTTGGCGGCCAGCGTGCCGTTGAGGCCGGAAATGCGGGTCAGCAGCGGCGCGGACGCCATGTTCACATCCACGCCCACGGAGTTCACGCAGTCCTCGACCACGGCATCAAGCGTTTTCGCCAGCTTGCCCTGATTGACGTCGTGCTGGTACTGGCCGACGCCGATGCTCTTGGGATCGATCTTTACCAGTTCGGCCAGCGGGTCTTGCAGACGGCGGGCAATCGATACCGCGCCGCGCAGCGAAACGTCGAGTTCGGGGAATTCACGCGCTGCCAGTTCGGAGGCGGAATACACCGAAGCCCCGGCCTCGGAAACCATCGCTCTGGTCAGCTTGAGTTCGGGATGGCGCTTGATGAGGTCGCCAGCCAGCTTGTCGGTTTCGCGGCTGGCTGTGCCGTTTCCAAT
The DNA here is from genome assembly GCA_031274855.1 of Zoogloeaceae bacterium. GTDB lineage: Bacteria > Pseudomonadota > Gammaproteobacteria > Burkholderiales > Rhodocyclaceae > Fen-999. Next base: position 1,031 of record JAISPO010000096.1, read on the forward strand.
CGCAAGCAGATCGACCGCGTGCTTTTGGCATAAGTGGCGCAGCGCGGCCAGCGAGCCTTCCCAATCGCGGCGCGGCTCGTGCGGGTAGATGGTGGCAGTGTCGAGCAGCTTGCCGGTGCGGTCGACGACGGCGAGCTTGCAGCCGGTGCGCACGCCCGGGTCAATGCCCAGCGTCACGCGCGAACCGGCGGGCGCGGCCAGCAGCAGGTCGTGCAGATTGCGGCCAAAGACCCGGATCGCTTCTTCCTCGGCGCGTTCGCGCAGCGCATTCATCAGTTCCAGTTCGAAGTGCAGCGAGAGCTTGACCAGCCAGGCCCAACGCGCTGTTTCCAGCAGCCATTTGTCGGCGGCGCGGCCTTGATCCTTGAGGCCGAAGCGGTCGGCGACCATGGCAATGCAGGGTGAACTTTCGGGCGGGTCGCGCAACTCCTGTTCGGTTTTCAACGCGAGACGCAGAAAATCCTCGCTGCGGCCGCGTAGCAGCGCGAGCGCTCGATGCGAAGGCACGGCCGCAACCTTCTCGCGGAAATCAAACCAGTCGCGGAACTTCGCGCCTTCGGCTTCCTTGCCTTCGACCCCCTGCGAAACAATCAGGGCATGGTCGCGCAGATAGCAGCGCAGACGCTCCAGCAACACAGCATCTTCGGCGAAGCGTTCCATCAGAATTTGACGCGCGCCGTCGAGCGCCGTTTTCACATCCGGCACATGCTGTTCGGGCGGCTCGGTGGCTGTGTTGACGTACTTGGCCGCCTCTTCTTCGGGAACCAGTGATGGATTCGCCAGCAAGGCATCGGCCAGCGGTTCGAGACCGGCTTCGCGGGCGATTTGCGCCTTGGTTCGGCGCTTGGGTTTGTAGGGCAGATAAAGGTCTTCGAGGCGCTGCTTGGTGTCGGCGCTTTCGATTTCGCTTTTCAGTTCCGGCGTCAGCTTGCCCTGTTCTTCGATGGAGACGAGGATGGCGGCGCGGCGTTCTTCCAGCTCGCGCAGGTAGCCGAGCCGTTCTTCAAGCTGGCGCAGTTGCGTATCGTCAAGCGTGCCGGTGACTTCCTTGCGATAGCGGGCGATGAAAGGCACGGTCGCGCCTTCGTCGAGCAGTTGTACAGCGGCCAGCACTTGTGCCGGACGGACGCCGAGTTCCTCGGCAATGCGGTGTTCGATAGACATCAGGTTCCAGGTTCCAGGATACAGGTTACAGATTTTAATATTGAGGTTCGCGCAGCGAATCTCAACAAATTTTACTGAACCCTGTAACCTGTAGCCTGTATCCTGAAAACCTGAAACCTGATATGCGTGTAGTGGTTCTTGGCGCCGGATTGATCGGCGTTGCTTCGGCGTGGTACCTCAGCGAAGATGGGCATGAGGTGACCGTGGTTGATCGTCAGTCCGGCGCGGCGATGGAGACGAGCTTTGCCAATGGCGGGCAGATCTCCGCCTGCCATGCCGAGCCTTGGGCCAATCCGGCAACGCCGTGGAAAGCCTTGCGCTGGCTGGGACGGGAGGATTCGCCTCTGTTGTGGCGCTGGCGCGCCGATGCGGCGCAGTGGGCTTGGGGGCTGCGTTTCCTGCGCGAATGCACGGCGGGGCGCACGCATGAGAACATCGCCGCCATCCTGCGCATCGCCCTTTACAGCCGTGCCTTGCTCAAGGAATTGCGGCCACGGCTGGGCCTCGAATACGATCAGCTTGAACGCGGCATTCTGCATTTCTACACAGACCTCGCCGAGTTCGAGCGTGCCATTCCGCAAGCGGCGCTGATGCGCGAACATGGCTGTGAGCGCGTGGTCAAAACCGCAGCCGAATGTCTGGCCATCGAACCGGCGCTGGCGCATTCCACAGTGCCTATCGTCGGCGGCACATTCACGGCAGACGATGAATCAGGCGACGCCCACAAATTTACCCTGGCGCTGGCGCGGCACGCCGCCATGCGCGGCGTTGCTTTCCGCTTCGGCGAAACTGTCTCTGAGCTGCTACCTGAAGGCGATCATGTTACCGGCGTGTGTTTGGCCAATGGTGAAACATTGACTGCCGATGCCTATGTTGTTGCGCTCGGCAGCTATTCGCCGCTGCTGCTCAAGCCGCTTGGGGTGCGGATTCCCGTCTATCCGGCCAAGGGCTACTCAGCGACTTTTGAATTGACGGCGGACGATGCTGCGCCCTCCGTCAGCTTGATCGACGATGGTCACAAACTCGTTTTTTCCCGTCTCGGCCAACGTTTGCGGGTCGCTGGAACTGCTGAATTTACCGGCTACGACACCTCGATCAATGCCGCCCGCTGCCTAGCCTTGGTCAACCGAGTACAGACAGTATTTCCGGGCTTGCGGGACAAACAACCGGAATTCTGGGCCGGCCTGCGCCCCGCAACACCCGGCAACGTGCCACTCATCGGCCGCACACGCTTCGCCAATCTCTACCTCAACACCGGCCACGGCACCCTGGGCTGGACCATGGCCTGCGGCGCGGGGAAGCTGCTGGCGCAGCAGGTTTCAGGGTACGGGTGACAGGGTTCAGTGTAATTTGATGCCTGCACAAAATACATATACAAGTTGCCCGTGATCACATTCGACGAAAGCAAACGCATGATCAACCTCGCCAAACACGGCATTGATCTGGCGGACTGCGAGCGCGTGTTTGATTTCCCGATGTTGACCATCGAGGACGACCGCGAAGCCTACGGAGAGCAGCGATTGAAAAGTTTGGGCTGGCTCAATGATCGCATCGTTGTGTTGATTTGGACAGACCGGGAACTCGCCCCACACTTAATTTCCTGCCGATATGGAGACAAATATGAAACCAGCCGCTACCTCAAGGCAACGCATTGATCCGGCCAAGCTGGCGGCGGCACAGGCCGCAGCGGCAGAAGTTCCGGTGTTCGATGTCGACAACCCGTCAACGGCGTCTGGTGATTGGGATAATGCCATCGTCAGCCAGTCTCTGGCAGAACTGCGCGAGCAAATTGCCCTGCGCCGTACACGCGGCCCCGGCAAGCGTCCGGCCAAGACCGCCATCCAGTTGCGCTTACCGCCGCAGGCGCTGGCGCTGTGGAAGGCCAGTGGGGCAGGTTGGCAAACACGCATGGCAGAACTGCTGACAGCGCGCGCGCCCAAAGCACAGTAGCGGCACGAACCTCAGGCTCAGCGCCGAAGTCTTTTCAACTGTTCTCAGAGGTTTTACTGAAACCTGTACCCTGAACCCTGTACCCTGATTAGTGCAAATGCCTCGGCGCGGCTTCGGCCTGTTCTTCGGGGAGTTCGGCGTGGCTGGGTTCGCCGTCGGGGTTGGGGTAGAGCGGGGT
>JAISPO010000145.1 GCA_031274855.1 Zoogloeaceae bacterium
GCAGCGAGACGGAGCTTGTTGGCGAGGACGCCGCGAAGATGCAGAAGCTGCTTGATGCGCTGGAATCGCTCGACGACGTGCAGGAGGTTTACAGCACGGCGGTCATGGACGAGTAACGGCGCGCTGCGGCGACGGTCATGGCAACCCTGCGCATTCTCGGCATTGACCCCGGCCTGCGGGTCACCGGCTTTGGGATAATCGACAAGGCCGGTCAGAAGCTGGCCTATGTCAGCAGCGGCTGCATCAAGACAAAAGAGACTGACAGTCTGGCCGAGCGCATTCGTACTCTGCTGGAAGGCATCGCGGAAATCGCCGCCCTGCATCAACCGCAGGAGGCCGCTGTCGAAAAAGTGTTCGTCAACATCAACCCGCAATCGACGCTGCTGCTTGGGCAGGCGCGTGGCGCGGTCATTGCGGCGCTGGTGGCCAACAACCTGCCGGTGGCCGAGTACACGGCTTTGCAAATCAAGCAGGCGGTGGTCGGTCAAGGCAAGGCGGCCAAGGAGCAGGTGCAGCAAATGGTCATGCGTCTGCTGCAACTGCCCGCTGTGCCTGGCGCGGACGCCGCCGACGCGCTGGCTTGCGCCATCTGCCACGCTCACGGCGGTCAGGGCTTGGGCAATATTGCGACGCGCAGTTACCGCGTCAGGAAAGGGCGGCTTATATGATCGGACGCATCACCGGCACTTTGATCGAAAAGAATCCGCCGCAAATCACGGTGGATGTTCAGGGCATCGGTTACGAACTGGAAGTGCCGATGAGTACTTTCTACAACCTGCCGTCGACCGGCGAGCCGGTGTCGCTCTACGCCCATCTCCTCGTGCGCGAGGATGCGCATTGTCTGTACGGTTTCGGCGGCGACGCCGAACGCGCGGCTTTCCGGCAGCTCATCAAAATTTCGGGCGTCGGCGCGCGCACGGCGCTGGCGCTGCTCTCCGGCCTTTCGGTCGATGAACTGGCGCAGGCCGTGACCTTGCAGGAGCCGGGACGGCTGGTGAAAATTCCCGGGATCGGCAAAAAAACCGCCGAGCGTCTGCTGCTGGAACTCAAGGGCAAGCTGAAGTCGACCGGTACTGCCGCAAAGGCCAGCCGCGATAACGCGCCCGCCGACGCCTCCTCCGACATTCTTAATGCCCTGCTGTCGCTCGGCTACAACGAGCGCGAAGCCTTGGGCGCGATGAAGGCGCTGCCGGAAGGCGCCGCAGTTTCCGAGGGTATTCGTTTTGCGCTGAAGGCGCTGTCCAAGGGCTGATAAACTGACAAGTTAATGGCTATCCAGACCGAACAGTTTTCCGACCGCATCATCTCCGGCACCTCGGCGTCCACGCAGGAGGAGGCGCTGGAACGCGCCTTGCGCCCGAAGAAGCTGGCTGAGTATGTCGGCCAGAAGAAGATTCGCGGCCAACTGGAAATTTTCATTGAGGCGGCGCGGCGGCGGGCGGAGGCGCTCGACCACGTCTTGCTGTTCGGCCCGCCGGGGCTGGGCAAGACGACGCTGGCGCATATCATCGCGCACGAAATGGGTGTCAATCTGCGCCAGACTTCCGGCCCCGTGCTGGAACGGGCGGGCGATCTGGCTGCCATTCTCACCAATCTCGAACCGCACGACGTGCTGTTCATTGACGAAATTCATCGCCTGTCGCCGGTGGTCGAAGAAATCCTCTATCCAGCGCTGGAAGATTTTCAGATCGACATCATGATCGGCGAAGGGCCGGCGGCCCGCTCGGTCAAGCTCGATCTGCCGCCGTTTACGCTGGTCGGCGCGACCACGCGCGCGGGCATGTTGACCAATCCGTTGCGCGACCGTTTCGGCATCGAGGCGCGGCTTGAGTTCTACACGCCGGAGGAACTCACCCACATCATTCACCGCTCGGCAAAACTGCTCAACTGCGAAATCGTCGACGACGGCGCGACTGAAATCGCCCGCCGCGCGCGCGGCACGCCGCGCATCGCCAACCGCCTGTTACGCCGCGTGCGCGACTATGCCGAAGTGAAGGCGCAGGGCGGGATCAGCCGCGATGTCGCCGATGCCGCCCTGTCCATGCTGGATGTCGACCCGCTGGGTCTCGATGTCATGGATCGAAAATTGATGCTGGCGGTACTGGAAAAATTCGGCGGCGGGCCAGTGGGCGTGGATAACCTCGCGGCAGCCATCGGCGAGGTACGCGACACGATTGAGGATGTGCTGGAGCCTTATCTGATTCAGCAAGGCTACTTGCAGCGCACGCCGCGTGGCCGCATCGCCACGGCTGCCATCTGGCGTCATTTCGGTCTGGCGCAACCGAAAGCCAACAGCGAGCTTTGGAACGAATAATGCACAAAAAATTTGTCTGGCCCATACGGGTCTATTTCGGAGATACCGATGCCGGTGGCGTGGTCTACCATGCCAACTACCTGGAATTTCTCGAACGCGCCCGCAGCGAATGGCTGCGGGTCCTCAACTTCGATCAACGCAAGTTCATGCAGGAAACCGGCGTGGGTTTCGCGGTGCGCTCGGTGGCCATCGAGTACTTGAAGCCCGCCCGTCTGGATGATGAATTGCGGGTAATCAGTACGCTCAAATCGCTTGGCCGCGCGCAGATGCTTTTTACGCAAAGCATTGAACGCGGTGAAGATGTGCTAATCACTGCCACGGTACGCGTGGCCTGCATGGACCTGGTGCGCGGCAAGGCAACGGCATTGCCGACTGACATTCACGAAAAATTTGCGAAACTGATATGAACCTCACCCAAGACCTGTCTATCCTCGAACTCATCGCCAATGCCAGTTTGGTCGTCAAGCTGGTGATGGCGCTGCTGACCTTCGTCTCACTCATGTCGTGGTACTGGATTTTCCGCAAGTGGTTTGCGATCCGCGACGCGCGCAACAAGACCGACAGGTTCGAGCATAACTTCTGGAGCGGCGGCAATCTCGAGGATCTTTATCAAGGCGCTGTCGCCGCGCGGCACCGCAGCGGCGCGCTGGAACGCATTTTCGAAGCCGGCTTCCGCGAATTCGCCAAGCTGCGCGAGCAGCGCAGTCTTGATCCGGCGACCGTCATCGACGGCGTCCGGCGCGCCATGCGCGCCACTTTCCAGCGCGAGATCGACGACCTCGAAGCGCATCTGGCTTTCCTTGCCTCGGTCGGTTCGGTGTCGCCCTATGTCGGCCTGTTCGGCACG
>JAISPO010000012.1 GCA_031274855.1 Zoogloeaceae bacterium
GCTGCTCTCGGGCGCGGCTTATGCGCTTTCGCTCAATCAGCTTACGAACAAGGATGCGACTGATGGTCTCAAGGAGGCATTGACTCAGGGCGCGGGCAAGGCGGTTGATCTGCTCGGCAAGGAAAATGGTTTTCTCGGCAACCCGAAGGTGCGGATTCCCTTGCCGGAGAAGTTCGAGAAGGTGGGCAAGACGATGCGTACCTTCGGTATGGGCAAACAGGTCGACGAGTTGGAGACTAGCTTCAACCGCGCCGCAGAAGCTGCTGTGCCGGAGGCGAAGAAGCTGCTGGTCGATTCGATTAAGCAGATGTCCGTGCAGGATGCCAAAGGTGTCCTGACCGGCGGCGACAATGCGGCCACCGAATATTTCCGCCGCACGACTTCCGCGCCGCTGAGCGACAAGTTTCGGCCCATCGTGCAGCAGGCGATTGCCAAGGTAAAGCTGGCCGAGCAGTACGACAAGTTTGCCGGCAGCGCCGCCAAGTTCGGGTTGATCAGCAAGGAAGACAGCCAGTTGGATAACTACGTCACCAACAAGGCGCTCGATGGCCTGTATCTGATGATCGCGGAGGAGGAAAAGGCGATTCGTCAGGATCCGGTCGGCGCTGCCGGCAAGCTGGCGCAAAAGGTGTTTGGCGCGTTGCGCAATTAAGGGCTTCACTTGCGGCAGGGACTCAACCCGCAACAGCGGGAGGCTATCCGTTATCTCGACGGGCCGTTGCTGGTGCTAGCCGGCGCGGGCAGCGGCAAGACGCGCGTGATTACCGAAAAGATTGCCTGGCTGATCGACGAGTGCAAAATCGCGCAGCAGAACATTACGGCCATTACCTTCACGAACAAGGCCGCGAAGGAGATGAAGGAACGCGCCGCCAAGCTGGTTGGCAATCGCGGCGAGGGCCTCAACATCTCGACCTTTCATGCGCTCGGCGCGCGCATTCTGCGCACGGAAGCGCGTTACGCCGGCCTCAAGCCCGGTTTTTCCATTCTCGACGCCTCGGACGCGGCGCAGCTTTTTCAGGAAATGTTGAAGGATGCCGACAAGCTGCGCATTCGCATGATCCAGCAGCGCATTTCGCTCTGGAAGAACGCCGTGATCGGCCCCGATGAAGCCGCGAGAATTGCCGAAGACGATCTGGCCGCAGGCGCGGCCAAGGTTTACGCGGAATACGAACGCACGCTACGCGCTTATCAAGCGGTGGATTTCGACGATCTGATCCGCCTGCCGGTGCTGCTGTTCGAGAATCACGATGAGGTGGCGAATCGCTGGCGCAGCCGCATCTGGCATTTACTGGTCGACGAGTATCAGGATACCAACCGCTGCCAGTACCGGCTGATGAAACTGCTGACCGGCGCGAGAGCGAGCTTTACCGCCGTCGGCGATGACGACCAGTCGATTTACGGCTGGCGCGGCGCGGACAGCGAAAATCTGCAACTGCTGCGCGGGGAATATCCGGCGCTCAAAATCATCAAGCTCGAACAGAATTACCGCTCGACCACGCGCATTCTCGCCGCCGCCAACGCGCTGATTTCGCACAATCCCAAACTGTTCGAGAAGAAACTCTGGTCGGACAAAGGCCACGGCGACATGATCCACATCGCCGCCTGCCGCGATAACGATCACGAAGCCGAGTGGGTGAGCGCGCGCTTGCAGGCGCATCGGCTGGAGCATCGCGGCAAGTGGAGTGATTACGCCATCCTCTATCGCGGCAACCATCAGGCCCGCGCCTTCGAGGAGCAGTTGCGGGCGCAGAAAATTCCCTATGTGCTTTCGGGCGGCCAGTCATTTTTCGACAAGGCCGAAATCAAGGACATCACCTGTTACCTGCGCCTGCTGGCGAATCAGGATGATGATCCCGCCTTCATCCGCGCCGTCACCACGCCCAAGCGCGGCATCGGCGGCACGACGCTGGAGGCGCTCGGCGTGGCTGCCGGACGGCGGCATCAAAGCCTGTTCGCCGCCATTTTCGCGGCGGGTCTCGAAACTGAAATCGCCACCAAACCGCACGCAGCGTTGCGCGAGTTCGGTAACTTCATCAACCGCATTCAGCTTCGCGCCGGCAAGGAACCGGCGGGGCAGGCGCTGAACGATTTGCTTCGCGCCATCGGCTACGAGGCTTGGCTTTTTTCGACGCACGACCCCAAAGAGGCCGAGGGCAAGTGGCGCAACGTGCAGGACTTCGCCGAGTGGCTGGGCGACAAAGGGGCCGAGGAGAACAAGGGGTTGATCGAACTCGCGCAATCCGTCGCGCTCGCGTCCATGCTCGACAAGCAGGACAAGGAGCAGGATGCCGTGCAGCTTGCCACCCTCCATGCCGCCAAGGGTCTGGAATTCCGCCACGTCTTTCTGGTCGGCGTCGAGGAGGGCTTGTTACCGCATCGAGAATCCATCGACGCGGCCAAGCTGGAGGAGGAACGGCGTCTGATGTATGTCGGCATCACGCGCGCGCAAATGAGCCTGACCGTCACCTGGTGCGAAAAGCGCAAACAGGGCCGCGAAATACTGACGCGGGAAATTTCGCGCTTCATCGACGAAATGGGCGAAGACCTGAAACGCACCGGCGGAAAATCGGCCACCCCCGCGCCCGAAGACAAAGCTGCCGGCCGCGCCCGCCTCGCCCAGTTCAAGGCACTGCTGGCGGGCGGGAAGTAATTCTATTTTTCATTCATTAACTTTTGCTCTTTCCCCGTCATTCTGCGCGTGGCGAAGCGAAGTCGCAGAATCCATAGACAACATGGACGCTGCGACTGCGCGCAGCATGACGTGAGAATGGGATGGGGAATGTAATGAAATATGAATGGAATAAGAGGCTCTAACGGAAGACGATCGTCTTGTTGCCGTGCACGAGAACACGGTCTTCGAGGTGGTAGCGCAGACCGCGGGCCAGCACGGTTTTCTCAATGTCCTTGCCGTAGCGGATCATGTCGTCGGGCGAATCCGAGTGGTCGATGCGGATGACATCCTGCTCGATGATCGGGCCTTGATCGAGTTCGGTGGTGACGTAGTGGCAGGTCGCGCCGATCAGTTTGACGCCGCGCTGATAGGCTTGGTGATACGGCTTCGCGCCGGCGAAACTGGGCAGGAAGCTGTGATGAATGTTGAGAATGCGGCGCGGATAAACATCGCACAACTCAGACGGCAAAATCTGCATGTAACGCGCCAGCACAATGGTGTCGGCGCGGGCCGCGTCGATCAGGCGGCGCACTTCGGCATAGGCCGCCGGTTTGTTGTCCGGCGTGACCGGCACTTGATGGAACGGAATGCCGTGCCACTCGACGAAACCTTTGAAGGTATCGTGATTCGAAATCACACAGGGGATTTCGATGTCGAGTTCCTTCGACTGCCAACGCGCCAGCAGGTCGTAGAGGCAATGTTCCTGTTTGGAAACCAGCATGACGACGCGCTTCTTGACGGCGCTGTCGGTGATTTGCCAGTCCATGCGCAACTCATCGGCAACCGGCTGAAAACGCTGACGCAGTTCGGTCAGCGCGAAGGGCAGCGAATCCGCCTTGACCTCAATGCGCATGAAATACTGACCAACCTCGTCGTCGGCATGGAAGCTCGATTCGAGTATCCAGCCACGATGCTCGGCGAAGAAACCGGTGACGCGGGCGATGATGCCGGTGCGATCCGGGCAGGACGCCGTCAGCGTGTAATAACGGTCACGATGCATGTCAGAGCGTCTGCGCGGCGTCGTCGATGGCGGCGCGCAACTCGGCATAGGTATTGGTGACGCGGAACTGCGGAAACTCGCGGATGACCTTCTCCGGCGCATGGAACAGAATGCCCGCATGGGCCTCGCCGAGCATGGCCGTATCGTTGTAGGAATCGCCGGCGGCGATCACCTTGAAATTGAGTTCCTTGAAGCGCCGCACCGATTCCTTTTTCTGGTTCGGCATTCGCAGATGGTAGTTAACGACGACGCCATTGGCATCCGCTTCCAGCTTGTGACAGAACAGCGCCGGCATCCCAAGTTGGCGCATCAAGGGCATGGCGAATTCGTAATAGGTATCGGAGAGGATGATGACCTGATAATCCTCGCGCAACGCATCGAGAAACTGCCGCGCGCCGGCTAGCGGCCCCATGCCGGCAATGACCTTCTGAATATCGGGCAGGCCGAGCCTGTGCTGCGCAAGCAGCGCCAGCCGGTAGCGCATCAACTTGTCGTAATCCGGCTCGTCGCGCGTCGTTCTGCGCAACTCGGGAATGCCGGTACGCTCGGCAAACTCGATCCAGATTTCCGGAACCAGCACGCCCTCAAGATCAAGACAAACGAGTTGCACGGCAGCACCCCAAAGTTGAAAAACGCGATTTTACGCGCTACAGGCTACAGGTTACAGATTTCAGGATACAGGGTTTCAGCAACCTGCCTCGTCATTCTGCGCAGAGCAAAGCATAACCGCAGAATCCAAACGCCACATGGATTTCGCGACTACGGGCAAGACGAGGGTGCCTAACGCCCAAACTCGGCCACCGCTCTGATACAGCTACCGAGTACCGAAGCGCCTAGTTTTGCGCCTCGCTAACGACATTGGGCCTGTCACAACCAGCACGTTTAATGTTGTATTCATAGCGGCCGAAGTCCCAAGTGCGGTTAATTCTTCGCTCGTTCAACGCGGTACGTCGACCGTTGGGATTCTCAATGACACCATCACCACGCTCGAAACTGCGCATCTCGGCAACATCAGCATCGTCGTCTTGGCGCAACCGTTTCAGTCCTGCCAGCAACTCAGCACAGGAAAAGTTGAGCCGCTCCTTGCCCCGCGGCTCCACAAGACCGTCGGCCAGTTTGAAGAAGTATTCGCTACGCTCAATGTAGTGTTTTGTGTAGGGGTGATCGGGCAACGCCATTACCGTGGCAAGGTCGACTGTGATTTTGGTTCTCTCCTCGTCGTCAATTTCTCCCCCATCCTCTGCTTTTTTGATTAGGGGTTCCAAGGTTTTCAATAATAGCTGCACTCCGTCAACGGCGAGAGTCCGGTCGTAATACTTGCACTGATCCAGTTCAATCGGGTACATGCGATCATGGTATCGATCGTTTCCCCTTATATGCTCCGCATGGAGACGGTATTCATAATATCGACTGACTTCTTCCCTGCATTGGGCCGAGGTCTTGCCGCTATTTTTGCCACCACCCCAGCTTTGCTTGACATGTGGCGGGGTAAAGTGTTCGTCCACATAGTTGAAGCAGCCATACCGTTCCAAAATGTCCTGCCAAGTCTTGCAGTCTTCATGCTTGCTGATGGCCTCTTTCTCAGCACGCTCGTATCCGACGAGGACGGAATGGCTGGACTTATTGATACGTCGGCCATCCTTGCCGTAATAGACCGGCTCCTCAACGACCGCAACGGCTGGCGGCTTCGGCAGGTGAACTCCCGCAAGCCACAGCATAATGACGGGTGAGTACCGAAAGAGTTCAAACAGGGCGACACCGATCAAAATGGCTCGCAAAATGCGGAATAAACCGGGCGTCTTTGTTTCACGCATGGGGGGATCCATTCCAGAATGTGTTTTCAGGCCGAGCTACATATAAACAAGCTATCTTGAAGAAAGCAGTGTCGTCTAACTTGTAAATGCTTGTCAATCCTGATCGGGAATGACAAGGGGAACTGAACTCTGTACCCTGACCCCTGAACCCTGTATCCTGTCACTATGACACCTTGGCACTCCCGTTTCATTGGCGCCGGTATTTTCTGCGTCATCGCATTGGTCCTCGGCTACTTTGTGGGCGGGTGGACGGCGGTGGCGACGGTTGTTTTCCTGAGCGTACTGGAAATATCGCTGTCTTTTGACAATGCCGTCGTGAATGCCGGTGTTTTGTCCGGTTGGGGCGACAAGTGGCGCCGCCGCTTTCTGACCTGGGGCATTGTGATTGCGGTGTTCGGTTTGCGCTTCGCTTTTCCGGTGGCGGTGGTTGCCATTGCGACCGGCATCGGGCCGGTCAAGGCCATTGATCTTGCGTTCAACGACCCGGCCGAATATGGCCGCGTGCTGGGCGCTGCCCATCATCAAATCGCGGCTTTCGGCGGTGCCTTCCTGATGATGGTTTTCCTGAGTTTCTTCGTTGTCCGTCACAAGACGGATCATTGGCTGGGGGCGCTTGAGCGGCCATTGTCGCGTCTGGGCAAGCTGGAATCGATTGAGGCCGCGCTGGCGCTGTTTGCTGTGCTGGCGGCGTCCTGGCTGATTGCCGATCCGGTTCGGCAAGGCGAGTTCGTCGTGGCCGGCATCTGGGGCGTGGTGTTGTTCATCGTGGTCAAGGGGCTGTCCGCCCTGATCGGCGGCGAGGAAGAGTCGGTTCATGAGCGGGCAGTCAAACAGGGCGCAGCCGGTTTTCTGTATCTGGAACTGCTGGATGCCAGTTTTTCCTTCGATGGCGTGATCGGCGCTTTTGCCATGACGCACGATCTCGTTATCATTGCGCTGGGCTTGGGCGTGGGCGCGATGTTTGTGCGCAGCTTTACCCTGCTGCTGGTCGAACGTGGCACGCTGGATACTTACCGCTATCTCGAACATGGCGCTTTCTGGGCAGTCGGCGCGCTGGCGGCCATCATGCTTTGGGGGGTTGAATTTCACATTCCAGAAGCCATAACAGGATTTTTGGGCGCGCTGCTGATCGTTCTGGCGCTCGGCAGTTCGATACGCGCCAATCGCAAATCGGCGCAAGCCTCATGATGCAAGCAAGGAGAACCCCGTAATGAAAAGCGCCGCCCTCGTGGTCGCCACTAACTTCGCCGTCATGGTGGTGCTGTCGATTGTCGCCAGCCTGCTTGGCGTTGATCGCTTTCTGACAGAGAACGGACTCAACCTTGGGGCGTTGCTGGTCTTTTCCGCGATTTTCGGTTTCGGCGGCGCGCTCATTTCGCTGCTGATGGCCAAGATGATGGCCAAGAGGAGCACCGGCGCGCGGGTGATCCAAACCCCGCAAAACAGCACCGAGTCCTGGCTGTTGGGAACCGTCAACCGTCAGGCCATGGCCGCTGGTTTTACCATGCCCGAAGTCGCCATCTACGAGGGCGCGCCCAATGCCTTCGCCACCGGCGCCAGCAAGAACAAGTCGCTCGTCGCCGTTTCCACTGGCCTCCTGCAAAGCATGAGCAAGGAGGAGGTTGAAGCCGTGCTGGCGCATGAGGTCAGCCACATCGCCAATGGCGACATGGTGACCATGACACTGATTCAGGGCGTGGTGAACACCTTTGTCTTTTTCCTCTCGCGCGTGGTCGGCTTTCTGGTCGACTCTTTCCTGCGCCGTGGCAGCAGCAACAACTCCGGCCCCGGCATTGGCTATCACCTGGCCGTAATCGTCTGCCAGGTTGTTTTCGGTTTCCTCGCCAGCTTCATCGTCACCTGGTTCTCGCGCCAGCGCGAGTATCGCGCCGACGCAGGCGCGGCCAGTCTGGAAGGCGGGCCGAACAAAATGATCGCCGCCCTGCGGCGCTTGGGCGGCCTGCATCCCGAGGCCCTGCCGTCGAACATGGCGAGCTTTGGCATTGCCGGAAAAATCGGCAGCCTGCTGGCCACGCATCCGAGCATTGAAGATCGTATCGCGGCCTTGCAAAGCCGGCGTTAACGGGTGGCCACCATGAAACTGCTTAACGAACTTTTCGAAAACAACCGGCGCTGGGCAGCGGACACGGCGGCGACCGACCCCGAATTTTTCTCGCGTCTGGAACAGCTACAGTCGCCGCGTTATTTCTGGATCGGCTGCTCGGACAGCCGTGTACCGGCCAACCAGATCACCGGCCTCGCGCCGGGCGAAGTGTTCGTGCACCGGAATGTTGCCAATGTCGTCGTCCATACCGATCTCAACTGCCTGTCGGTATTGCAGTATGCGATTGACGTGTTGGGCGTCAGTCATGTCATGGTCGTCGGGCACTATGGCTGCGGCGGCGTCAAGGCAGCCATGGCCGGCCAATCGCTCGGCCTGATCGACAACTGGCTGCGCCACATTCAGGATGTCGCCGACCGGCACGCCGCCATCCTCGGTACCCTGCCCGATGAGGATGATCGTTGGCGTTGCCTGTGCGAGTTGAACGTCATTGAGCAGGTACGCAACGTCGCCCGCACCACACTCGCCTGCGACGCTTGGCGGCGCGGCCAGCAAGTCGCCATACACGGCTGGATCTACGATCTGGCCGACGGCGGCCTGCGCGATCTCGATGTCACCATGACCGGCGAAGTCCCGCCGGACATCGTGGTCGCCGGAGCGCTGGAACAAATACGCAGCCGCTACCGTCTCGCTTAGTCAAGCCTGTTGTTCTTTCCCGCCCTTGCGCTTCGCCCTGGTTTGCAGCAAGGGGGCGAGGTAGCGGCCTGTGTGACTGGCGGGGATTCCGGCTAAGGTTTCCGGTGCGCCGGTGGCGAGGATGCGGCCGCCGCCGTCGCCGCCTTCGGGGCCGAGGTCGATGAGCCAATCGGCGGTTTTGATGACGTCGAGATTGTGTTCGATGACGACAATGGTGTTGCCATGGTCGCGCAGCCGGTGCAGCACCGAAAGCAGCATTTCGATGTCCTGAAAGTGCAGGCCGGTAGTCGGTTCGTCGAGGATGTAGAGCGTGCGGCCGGTGTCGCGTTTCGAGAGTTCCAGCGCGAGTTTGACGCGCTGCGCTTCGCCGCCGGAGAGCGTGGTGGCCGACTGACCGAGCTGGATGTAGGAAAGGCCGACATCCATCAGCGTTTGAAGTTTCTTCGCTACCACCGGCACCGGCGCGAAGAATTCGTGCGCCTGTTCGACAGTCATTTGCAGTACTTCGTAAATGGTCTTGCCCTTGTAGCGCACGTCGAGCGTTTCGCGGTTGTAACGCTTGCCGTGACAGACGTCGCAAGACACATAGATGTCGGGCAGGAAGTGCATTTCGACTTTAATCATGCCGTCGCCCTGACAGGCTTCGCAGCGGCCGCCCTTGACGTTGAAACTGAAGCGGCCCGCGCCGTAGCCGCGTTCGCGCGCATCCGGCACACCGGCGAAGAGTTCGCGGATCGGCGTCAGCAGCCCTGTGTAGGTGGCCGGATTGGAACGCGGCGTGCGGCCAATCGGCGACTGGTCGACGCTGATGACTTTGTCGAAAAAATCCAGCCCCTCGATTTCGCTGTGGGACGCGGGTTCGAGCGCGGAGCCGTAGAGGTGACGCGCCGCTGCCGCGTAGAGCGTGTCGTTGATGAGCGTGCTTTTGCCCGAGCCAGAGACGCCGGTGACGCAGGTAAACAGGCCGACAGGAATTTCGGCGTCGACATTTTTGAGATTGTTGCCGGTCGCGCCGCGAATTTTCAGCACGCGCTGCGCGTCGATTGGCGTGCGCTTTTTCGGTAGCGCAATGCTGCGGCGGCCCGCGAGATAAGCGCCGGTCAGCGAAGCAGAGGCAGCGGCGATCTGCTGCGGCGTGCCTTGGGCCATCACCTGACCGCCGTGTTCGCCCGCGCCCGGCCCCATGTCCACCACATGGTCGGCGGAGGCGATGGCTTCCAGATCGTGCTCGACGACGATTACGGTGTTGCCGAGGTCGCGCAGGTTGCGCAGGGTATCGAGCAGGCGCGTGTTGTCGCGCTGGTGCAGGCCGATGGAAGGTTCGTCGAGCACATACATGACGCCGGTCAGGCCGGAGCCGATCTGCGAAGCGAGACGGATGCGCTGCGCCTCGCCGCCCGAGAGCGTTTCCGCCGAGCGATCCAGCGAGAGGTAATCGAGGCCGACGTTGATGAGAAAGGTGAGCCGCGAAGTGATTTCCTTGACGATTTTTTCCGCCACCTGCGCCCGATGGCCGGTGAGTTGCAGCAGGTTGAAAAAATCGCGGCACTGGATCAGCGACAACCCGCTCACCGCCGGTAGCGTCTTGCCGCCGATCAAGACGTGGCGGGCTTCCTTGCGCAGACGGGTACCGTCGCACTCGGTGCAGGGCTTGGCGTTGAGATACTTGGACAGCTCCTCGCGCACCATCATCGAATCGGTCTCACGGTAGCGCCGTTCGAGGTTCGGCATGATGCCTTCGAAGGTGTGGCTGCGGTCGAAGCGCGTGCCTTTTTCGTTCAGATAACGGAACTTGATTTGCTCGCGGCCAGAGCCGTAGAGGATGACGCGCTGCGCGTCTTCGGTCATCTGGTCGAAGGGCATGTTCGGATCGAAGCGGTAATGCGCGGCCAGCGATTCGATCATCTGGAAGTAGAACTGGTTGCGTTTGTCCCATCCCTTGACTGCGCCAGCGGCCAAACTCAGGTGCGGATAAGCGACGACGCGCAGCGGATCGAAAAACTGAATGGAGCCAAGGCCATCGCACTTCTGGCAGGCGCCCATCGGATTGTTGAAGGAGAACAGGCGCGGCTCCAGCTCTTGCAGCGCGTAACCGCAATGCGGGCAGGCGAAGCGGGCCGAGAACAGATGTTCAGCGCCGGTATCCATTTCTACCGCCAGCGCGCGGCCTTCGGCGTGGCGCAAGGCTGTCTCGAAACTTTCCGCCAGCCGCTGACGCGCGTCGGCGCGCGCCTTGAGCCGGTCGACCACGACGTCGATCGAGTGCTTGGTGTTCTTCGCCAGCTTGGGCAGGGCGTCGATATCGTGCACCTTGCCGTCGATGCGCAGGCGCACAAACCCTTGCGCCTTCAGGTCGCCGAACAGGTCGAGCTGTTCGCCCTTGCGGTTGGCGACCACGGGGGCGAGGATCATCAACTTGGTATCTTCGGGCAGGGTCAGCACATGGTCGACCATTTGCGCGACGCTCATCGCTTCCAGCGGGTTGCCGTGTTCGGGACAGTGCGGCGTACCGGCGCGCGCGTAGAGCAGGCGCAGGTAGTCGTGGATTTCGGTGACGGTGCCGACTGTCGAGCGCGGATTATGGCTGGTCGCTTTCTGCTCAATCGAAATGGCGGGCGACAGGCCCTCAATCAAATCGACATCCGGCTTCTCCATCAGTTGCAGAAACTGGCGGGCGTAGGCCGAGAGGCTTTCGACGTAGCGGCGCTGGCCTTCCGCATACAGCGTATCGAAAGCGAGCGAACTTTTGCCGGAACCGGAGAGGCCGGTAATCACGGTCAGTTTGTTGCGCGGCAAATCCAGATTAACGTTCTTGAGATTGTGAGTTCTGGCGCCGCGAATCTTGATCTCATCCATGTCGGTAGGGGCAAGCGGGGTGGGCGACCTGATAATATACGCGACCCGAATTGCCAAAGCCATCCGGCATGTCTTCCCCCGTCACCGATTCCATGACCCCCGCTGAACGGCGCGCCGGCGCATCGCTGGCGGCGATCTTCGGTTTGCGCATGTTGGGGCTGTTCCTGATCCTGCCGGTATTCGCGGTGTACGCGCCGACGCTGACCGGCGGTGATGATGTTCTGATGGTGGGTTTGGCGCTCGGCGCTTATGGTCTGACTCAGGCGTTTTTCCAGATTCCCTACGGCATGGCTTCCGACCGCTATGGCCGCAAGCCCGTCATCGTTGCGGGCCTCCTGCTATTCGCGGCGGGCAGCTTTTTGGCGGCGGCGGCGGACAGCATTCTCTGGGTAATCATCGGCCGCGTCATTCAGGGCGCGGGCGCTATTTCCGCCGCGGTCACGGCGCTGGCCGCCGATCTCACGCGCGAGCAGCACCGTACCAAGGCAATGGCCATGATCGGGTCCACCATCGGTTTGGTGTTTGCCCTCTCGCTGGTTGCCGCGCCGCTGCTCTACACGCACATCGGCATGTCCGGCATTTTCGTCCTCACGGGAGCGCTGGCTCTTGGCGCGATCATCCTGCTGTTCACCGCAGTGCCGGCCCCGCCGCGAGCCGAGGTTGCGCCGCGCGTGCCTTTTGCGCTGGTGTTGCGCGATGGCCGGCTGGCGCGGATGAATTTCGGCGTGCTGGCGCTGCACCTGATGCAGACGGCGTTGTGGGTGGTGGTGCCGCGCCTGCTGACCGATACCGGCGGCATGGCGGTATCCGGCCACTGGCAGGTTTATTTGCCGGCCGTCGTGTTGTCGTTTGCTGTCATGGTGCCTGCCATCATCGCCGCCGAAAAGCGCGGGCGCATGAAGCCGGTATTCGTCGGCGCCATCGCGCTGTTGCTGCTCGTTCAACTCGGTTTTGCCTTCACAGCGAGCAGCCTCACGGCCATTGCCACCTGGCTGGTGCTGTTCTTCATCGGCTTCAATGTGATGGAGGCGCTGCAACCCTCGCTGATCTCGAAGCTCGCGCCGCCTGCCGCCAAGGGCGCTGCCCTCGGCATCTACAACACCACGCAATCCATCGGCCTGTTCATTGGCGGCGCGCTCGGCGGATTGCTGTACAAGTACTTCGGCGTTGCGGCGGTACATGGTTTCTGCGCCGCCATCGCCGCGCTCTGGCTGCTGCTCGCGGCGACCATGGAAATACCCGCGCGCAAAAATTGACGTTCAAAAACTCGGGAGCCTTGACTATGCCTTTCAGTTTTGACAACAACGCCCAGTCCATCGGCAATACTCCGCTGGTTCACCTCAACCGCATTCTCGACGGCGCATCGGCCACAGTGTTGGCCAAGCTCGAAAGCCGCAATCCGGCGGCCTCGGTCAAAGACCGCGTCGGCGCGGCGATGGTGGAAGATGCGCTCAAGCGCGGCCTGCTCGGCGCGGGCAAGGAAATTATCGAGCCGACTTCCGGCAACACGGGCATCGCGCTGGCCTTTGTCGCTGCGGCGCGCGGCATCCCGATCACTCTGACCATGCCCGATACCATGAGCATCGAGCGGCGCAAGCTGCTGGCGGCCTACGGCGCGAAACTGGTGCTGACCGAGGGCGCCAAGGGCATGAAGGGCGCGATTGCCAAGGCCGAGGAAATCGCGGCTTCCGCGCCGGATCGCTATGTGCTGCTGCAACAGTTCAAAAATCCGGCCAACCCCGCGATTCATGAGACCACCACCGGCCCCGAAATCTGGCGCGATACCGAGGGCAAAATCGACATCCTCGTCGCCGGTGTCGGCACCGGCGGCACCCTCACCGGCATCAGCCGCTACATCAAAAAGACATGCGGCAAGGCGATCCAATCGGTTGCCGTCGAACCCGCCGCCAGCCCTGTGTTGACCCAGACGCGCAAGGGCGAGCCGGTACAGTCCGCCCCGCACAAAATTCAGGGCATAGGCGCCGGCTTCGTGCCGGACGCGCTCGACATGACGCTGATCGACAGCGTTGAGACCGTCACCAACGAGGATGCGATCCTGTATGCGCGGCGGCTGGCGAAGGAGGAGGGCATTCTCTCCGGCATCTCCTGTGGCGCGGCAGCGGCCGCCGCCACGCGCCTTGCCAGGCTGCCGGAAAACGCGGGCAAAACCATTGTCGTCATCCTGCCCGATTCGGGCGAGCGTTATCTCTCGTCGGCGCTGTTCGAAGGCGCTTTCGATCCGGCAACGGGGCTTGCCATCTAGGCACGCAGAGCGGTTAGAATCGCCACACCCATTTTCGTGGTGACCTTAGGAGGGCAGTGCAATGGCTTCGGTTAACAAAGTAATCATCGTCGGCAACCTTGGCGCTGACCCCGAGACGCGCTACATGCCCAACGGCGATGCCGTGTGCAACATCCGCGTGGCGACGACGGAAAGCTGGAAGGACAAGCAGACCGGCGAAAAGAAGGAAATCACCGAATGGCATCGTGTGGTTTTCTACCGCAAGCTCGCCGAAATCGCCGGTCAGTATCTGAAGAAAGGCTCACAGGTCTATCTCGAGGGCCGCATCCGCACCCGCAAATGGCAAGACAAGGAAACCGGCGCCGACCGCTACTCCACCGACATCGAAGCCAACGAAATGCAAATGCTGGGCCGCCGCGAAGGCATGGGCGACGCCCCCCCCCGCGAGAACAACAGCCCAGCGCCATCCAAACCCGCCCCCCAATCCTCCGGCAGCGGCTTCAACGACTTCGAGGACGATATTCCGTTCTGAGCGGTGTACCAGTAATCAAAGATTCAGAACTCGTGGCGGCGCAGGCGGTGCAGATCCAGAATCGTGATGCTGCGCCCATGAACTTCAATGAAGCCGGACGCGACCAGTTCGTGCAGGATGCGCGAGAAGGTTTCCGGCGTCAGGTTCAGGCGGGACGCGAGGATGTGTTTCGAGGTCGGTAATTTGATCTCGATGCGATTGCGGGTGTCGTTCTCGTGCGGGCTATGCTGGAGCAGGTAGCCGATCAGGCGCTGGGTGCTCGAATGCAGGGTATACGCCTCTATATCGGTGATCAGCGAGTACAGATGCGACGAAAGTTCGGCGAGCATGCGACGCGCGAACGTGGGATTGGCGTTGATGAGCTGGGAAACCGCATCCTTGCTGATATGCAGGAGCTGGCTGTCGAGCAGGGCTTCGGCAAAAACCGGAAATGGGCTGTTCATGAGCATCGCTTCTTCGCCAAAGCTCTGCTGCGGCCCGATGATTTCCAGCACTTTTTCATTGCCCTGCGCGGATGGCAGGGCCAGCTTGATCTGGCCGGTGATGACGATATAGAAACCGTGCGAGGGATCGCCTTTCTGGAACAATATTTCACCCCGCGCGAGGTATTTCCCCCGGGTCGCGCTGGCGACACGCTCAATCTGGTCTTGCGCCAGCGCCGAGAAAAGCGGCAAGCGCGACAATACGGCGGGTATGACAAGATTGGGGATCGGTTTGTTTCCGGTGGGCATTCAAAGATCCTTTAGCGTACCTTGTCGCCGTTGCTTGCCTAAAGACGGCGAATTTTCTCCAGAAGTAAAGTGGTTGAGCGTTGATGGATGAATGGAATGGAATGCACGCGGCCACCCCAATCCAGTACTTCGCGCGCGCCGACGATACGGTCGACCGGCCAGTCGCCGCCTTTGACCAGAATGTCAGGACGGGCTTCGAGGATGCGCGTGATCGGTGTGTCCTCGTCGAACCAGGTGACCAGCGATACGCATTCAAGCGCCGCCAGCATGGCCAGACGATCCGCCAAGATGTTGATGGGCCGGTCTTCGCCTTTGCCCTGACGCTTTACCGATGCGTCCGAATTGACCGCGACGAGCAGGCTCGCGCCAAGCGCGCGAGCTTGGGCGAGATAGGTGGCATGACCGCGATGGAGGATGTCGAAACAGCCATTGGTGAACGCCAGCGGCCGCGGCAGCGCGGCGACACGGGCCTTGAGGTCAGCCGGAGCGCAGATCTTGGCTTCAAAGGCCGGCGCGGCATTCATCGGTTCAGTTGACCTCCGGCGGCGGGTTGTTCTTGCCGGCATCGAAACGATCAGCTTCCTCCTGAGAGATGATCTCGAACAGGCGTACCACCTGTTTTACGCCGCTGGTCGTACGGGCGACTTCAACAGCCGCGTTGGCTTCCTTTTCCGTCACCAGACCGAGCAGGAAAACCGTGCCACGCTCGGTGACGACTTTGACGTGGTGGGCCGCGAACTGATTGGCGTCGATGAAACGCGCTTTTACCTTCGAGGTAATGAAGGAATCGCTGCTGCGGTCGCCGAACGAACTGACCGGCGCGATTTGGATCTGGTTATACACAGCGCGCACATTGGGTACGCCGACAGCGATCTGCTCGATTTTTGCTTTGTCTTCCTCGTTGAAGCATTCGCCCGAAAGCAGCACATTGCGGTTGTAGCTGGTGACGTTCACATGCGAGGCAACGCCGGGCTGGTCGCCGATGCGCTTGAGGGCGCGTATTTCGATGGCTTCATCGGCGAGATAGTTCTCCGAGATTCGACGGTCGGCAACCATCAATGCGCCGGCGCTCATGCCGACGACAGCGACCGGAAAGCAGCCATTCAACAGGGGAGCGAGTACGGCAAAAGTCAGCCAGAGGAGAAGGGATTTTTTCATTGCGGAGGATCTCCAAGCAAAAGAGTGTCAATGCCGTCGCACAGACAATGCAGCGTCAGCAGGTGGATTTCCTGAATGCGCGCGGTTTTACCGGCGGGCACACAGAGATGAATGTCGTCGCCGGCAAGCGCGGCTGCCATTTTGCCGCCACCCTTGCCGGTGAGCGCCACGACGCGCACGCCGCGCTCATGCGCCGCCGCGATGGCGGTGAGCACATTGGGCGAATTGCCTGAGGTCGATATTGCCAGCAGCACATCGTTTTGCTTGCCGAGCGCGTAGACCTGTTTGGCGAAGACCTGATCGTAGTGATAATCGTTGGCGATTGAGGTCAGCGTCGAGGTATCGGTGCTGAGCGCGATGGCCGCCAGCGGCGCGCGTTCGCGTTCGAAACGATTGAGCAGTTCCGCCGCGAAATGTTGCGAGTCGGCGGCAGAACCGCCGTTGCCGCAGGCCATGATTTTGCCGCCCATGCGCAACGCTGCCGTCATCAAGCGGATGGCGTCGGCGATGGGGCCGGTCATAAGCTCAACTGCCTGCTGTTTGGCGGAGATGCTGTCTGCGAATTGGCCGCGGATTCTTCGGTTGATGTCCATATTCCATGATTCTATCTGCTGTCCCGAAACGAAGGCAGCAAAAATGAGCGGTTAAAAGACGACAAACACTTCGATCAACAGGCCGCTAATCAGCAGAGAACGCGTCACGCAGCCATTCAAGTTTTTGTCCATCCAGCAATACGCAGTCGAAGCGGCAGGGGCTCTCCGCATACTGGCGGTGCCGCGCCAGCCAGTACCGCGCCGCCAGAATAATTTTGGCCTGCTTGGCCGCAGTGATGCTGGCCGCCGCGCCGCCGAAACCGGCATGGCAGCGTAAACGCACCTCGACAAATACCACTGCCGGGCCGTCAAGGCAGATCAGATCGACTTCTCCGCGGCGTATCCGAAAATTGCGGTCGACGACGCGCAGGCCGCGCCCGGCGAGATAACCGGCGGCAATTTCCTCGGCGGCGGGGCCGCTGGCTTGTGTTGCGCTCATGGCGCTGGGACAATACTCGGCATAATGGAAATTCCAACTGCACCCACGGCATTGTATGTCGTCGCCACTCCTATCGGGAACCTTGGCGACATCAGCCAGCGCGCGCTCGACACGCTGCGCGGCGTCGCTCTGATTGCCTGCGAGGATACGCGCCACGCGCGCGCCTTGCTCGACCACTACGGCATCCGCACGCAAACCATGCCGCTGCACGAACACAACGAGGCGGCGGCATCGGCGCGTCTGCTCGACACCCTGCGTGCCGGAGGCGCAGTCGCCTTGATCTCGGACGCCGGTACGCCCGCCATTTCCGATCCTGGCGCGCGCGCTTGCGCAGCGGCGCGGGCGGCGGGTTTTCGCGTCGTGCCGCTGCCCGGGCCGAACGCGGCGATTGCGGCGCTGTCCGCCTCCGGCCTGCCGGATGCCCATTTTCTTTTTGCCGGTTTTCTGCCGCCCAAGCAGGCGGCTCGCCGCCGCGAGATCGAGGCGCTGAAAGGCATTCCGGCGGCACTGGTGTTCTATGAAGCGCCGCATCGCATTGAAGAAACGGTCGCCGATTTGGCGGCGCTGCTCGAGCCGGAACGCACGCTGGTTTTCGCGCGGGAACTGACCAAGCTGTTTGAACAAATCGCCGCCATGCCGCTCAATGAGGCCAGCGATTGGCTGGCGACGGATGAGAATCACCGGCGCGGCGAATTCGTGTTGATCGTCTCCGCGCCGCCACCCGCCACCGGATTGAGCGCGGAAACCGAGCGCGTGCTGAAAACGCTACTCGCCGAACTGCCGGTCAAGCAGGCGGCCAAGCTCGCCGCGGAAATCACCGGCGCGGCAAAAAACGCGCTCTATGAACGCGCCCTGCAACTAAAGGCATAATGCAGCCATGCAAACGCTGACTCTCACACGTCCCGACGATTGGCACCTGCACCTGCGCGACGGCGCGGCGCTGGCTGCCGTGCTGCCGCACAGCGCCGCGCGTTTTGGCCGCGCCATCGTCATGCCCAACTTGAAGCCGCCCGTCACCACCACGGCACAGGCGCTGGCCTACCGCGACCGCATCCTCGCCGCGCTGCCCGACGGCGCGAAGTTTCAGCCGTTGATGACGCTTTACTTGACCGACCGCACGCCGCCCGATGAAATCGCCCGCGCCAAGGAATCCGGCATCGCCGCCGTCAAGCTCTATCCCGCTGGCGCAACGACTAATAGCGATGCGGGCGTGACTGACATTCGCAAAACCTACGCGACGCTCGAAGCCCTGCAACGCGCGGGCTTGCCGCTGTTGCTGCATGGCGAAGTCACCGATGCGGCGGTCGACCTGTTCGACCGCGAAGCCGTATTCATCGACCGTGTGCTGATCCCGCTGCGGCGCGATTTTTCGGCGCTCAAGCTCGTCTTCGAGCACATCACTACGCGCGAAGCGGCGCAATATGTCGCGCAGGCCGGCGCATACACCGCCGCCACCATTACCGCGCATCATCTGCTGCACAACCGTAACGCGCTCTTTCAGGGCGGCATCCGCCCCCACTACTACTGTCTGCCCGTCCTCAAGCGCGAGGCGCACCGGCAGGCGCTGATACAAGCCGCCACCGGCGGCAGCCCGAAATTCTTTCTCGGCACCGACAGCGCCCCCCATTCGGCACATGCCAAAGAAGCCGCCTGCGGCTGCGCCGGCTGCTACACCGCTCATGTCGCTATTGAGCTATACGCGCAGGCATTTGAAAACGCCAACGCGCTCGGCAAACTCGAAGCCTTCGCCAGCTTCCACGGCGCGGATTTCTACGGTCTGCCGCGCAACAGCGGCACGATTACGTTGATGCGCGAGACATGGACAGTACCGGAACATTACGCTTTCGGCGACGCGAAACTCACGCCGCTGGGCGCAGGCGAACCGCTGACCTGGCGGCTGGCGTAAAATCCGCGCCGGAAGTCCGCCAGGCAACCGCTGGATGCGTCAAAACATCTGGAGGAAAGTCCGGGCTCCGCAGAGCAGGATGCCGGCTAACGGCCGGGCGCAGCAAGCCTCGCAAGAGGCCCAAGGCGACGGAAAGTGGCACAGAAAACATACCGCCCAAGTTCGCGAGAACCGGCAAGGGTGAAAAGGCGAGGTAAGAGCTCACCGCGCCGCCAGTAATGGCGGTGGCAGGCAAAACCCCATCAGGAGCAAGGCCAAATAGGGGAGCATGGACGTTGCTCGCGTCGCTCCCGGGTAGGCTGCTAGAGGCTGCCGGTAACGGTAGTCCCAGAGGAATGGTTGCCCACGACAGAACCCGGCTTATCGGCGGACTTCCATTTCCCCGCCGCTCTCTTAAAGTGTTACTTTCACTTCAGTTTCTCCAGCATTGATTTTCAAAGAAAAACTTTTCCGGTTTTTCTGCGAAATCGTCTCTAAGTCATTGTCCTGACAGAAAAAAATCACGTTTTCCTCTTGACCCTCTCTTTTTTCTTCTCTAAAGTGGGGAGAAGTGGGGTTAAGTGGGAGAAAGTCAGGGCATCATGTTCCAAGGGGCTACATCACTGAGTCTGGATGCCAAGGGGCGCATGGCGGTGCCTGCGCGGCATCGCGACGCCTTGGTCAAAGCCGCCGAAGGCCGGCTGGTATTGACCGCCCATCCACATCGTTGTTTGCTGCTTTATCCGGCGCCCGATTGGGAGCCGATCCGCGCCCGCATTCTTGCCGCTCCGAGTCTTGAAGCCCAGTCGGCCAAGCTGCGCCGCCTGCTGGTGGGCTTTGCCGTCGATCTGGATATGGATGCCGCTGGCCGCGTGCTGATCGCGCCGGAGTTGCGCCAATACGCCGGGTTGGAAAAAGACGTGTGGCTGGTTGGTCAGGGCAGCCATTTCGAACTGTGGTCCGACGCCGGCTGGAAGCAGCAGCAGGAAGAAATTTTTGCGCTCGGCGACAAATTGCTGCCGCCAGGTATGGAGAACTTGACGTTGTGAGCGTCGGCTCGCACGTCAGCGTATTGCTGAAGGAAGCGGTCGAGGCGCTGGCGGTACGAACGGACGGCGTTTATGTCGATGCCACTTTTGGACGCGGCGGCCACAGCCGCGAAATTTTGGCGCGTTTGGGGCCGTCGGGGCGCTTGGTGGCGCTCGATTGTGATCCGGCGGCAGTAGCGGCAGGGCGCGCGATTGCCGATTCGCGTTTCACGCTGGCGCATTCGGCATTCGGGCGGCTCGATGCGGTGTTGGACGAACTGGGCATTGGCAGCGTCGACGGCGTGTTGCTGGACATCGGCGTGTCGTCGCCGCAGTTGGATACGCCCGAACGGGGCATGAGTTTTCGTTTCGATGCGCCGCTGGATATGCGCATGGATACAAGCAGGGGAGAAACCGCAGCCGAGTTTCTGGCTCAGGCAGAACAACAGGAAATCGAAAGGGTCATCAGGGATTATGGCGAAGAACGGTTTGCTCATGCGATTGCAAAGGCGATTGTGGCTGCTCGGACCCAGCACGGTATTACCGGCACAGGACAGCTTGCCGCGCTCGTGGCGAAGGCCGTCCGCACGCGGGAACCGGGCCAGCATCCGGCAACGCGTTGCTTTCAGGCTTTACGGATTCACGTCAATCGGGAGCTTGAGGAATTGTCGCTAGTCCTGCCCCAATGCGTTAAACGCCTGGCGCCCGGAGGACGCATGGCCGTCATCAGTTTTCATTCGCTGGAAGATCGCATCGTCAAACGCTTCATGCGCGACGAAAGCCGTCCGCCCAGGCTGCCCAGCCGCCTGCCGATACGCGCCGCCGATTTACCGCCGCCGAAATTGCGTCTGGTCGGCAAGCCCGTTTATGCGGGCGACGAAGAAGTGGCCGCTAATCCGCGCGCGCGCAGCGCCGTGATGCGGGTCGCGGAGCGGGCCTGAATCATGCTGCGCCTGAATCTCCTGCTCCTGCTGATCGCCGTGTTCTGTGCCTTGGGCACGGTGTCGGCCAACCATAAGGCGCGCAAGCTGCTGGCAGAATACGAGCGCGCACAGAATCACATGCACGACCTTGATGTCGAATGGGGCCAGTTGCAGCTTGAGCAAAGCACTTGGGCCAATCATGCGCGCATTGAGCAGGTGGCGCGCGACAAGCTGATGATGCGGGCTCCCGGAGCCGGACAAATGATGGTGCTGGAGGCCGCAAGATGAAATACGCGCACAGCCCCGTCCTCAATGAGCGCCTTTCATCGAGCCGTTCCCGTCTGGTGACGCTGGTGATGATGGCGGGTTTCGTCGCGCTCGCCGGACGCTCGTTGTACCTTCAGGTTTTTGCGACCGGCTTCCTGCAGAAGAAGGGCGAATCCCGCTATGAGCGGGTGATCGAAACATCGGCCACGCGCGGCCGGATTCTGGATCGCCACAACGACGCGCTGGCCGTATCAACGCCGGTCAAGGCGGTCTGGGCGATTCCTGAAGACGCCAAACTCGCGCCGGCCCAGTTGCATCAACTCGCCGGTCTGCTGGAAATGGACGCGGGCGAACTCAATCGCAAGCTCGCCGTCAGCAAGGAATTCGTTTTTCTCAAACGCCAGATTCCGCCGGACACCGCCGCCAGGATTGCCGCCTTGCGTCTGCCGGGCATCCATGACCAGAACGAATACCGGCGCTACTACCCGTCGGGCGAAATGACTGCGCACATGATCGGCTTCACCGATGTCGGGGATGCCGGTCAGGAAGGGGTGGAACTGGCGCTCAACGATATCCTGATCGGCAAATCTGGCAGCCGCCGCATCATCAAGGACAGACGCGGCCAGATCGTTGAGGATGTCGAATCCATCCGAACGCCGCAAAAGGGCAGGGATGTCACGCTGGCGCTGGATGAGAAAATTCAGTATCTCGCCTACAGCCAGTTGAAAAAGGCCATGCAGGAAAACAGGGCCAAGGCTGGTGGCGTGGTCGTGCTTGATGTCAAAACCGGCGAGGTGCTGGCGCTGGTTAACGCCCCGACCTACAACCCGAACAACCGCGCGCGGCTGGCCGGTGCCCAGTTGCGCAATCGCGCTTTCACTGACACTTTCGAGCCGGGCTCGACCTTCAAACCGTTTATTGCGGCGCTGGCGCTGGAGAAAGGCAAATACCGCGCCAATACGCCGATCAACACGGCGTCGGGCAAGATGACCATCGGCCCCGCGACCATCCACGACACCCAGGCGCATGGCATGTTGACTTTGGCCGAGGTGATCCAGAAGTCATCGAACGTCGGCGTGGCCAAGGTGTCGCTGTCTTTCCGGCCCGATGAAATGTGGCAGATGTACAGCAGCCTCGGCTTCGGCGCACCGCTCAAACTCGGCTTTCCGGGCGAGGTCGGCGGTTCTTTGCGGCCCGCAAAAAGTTGGCGTCCGATCGAACAGGCAACCATGTCTTACGGGCATGGCATTTCCGTGACCCTGATACAAATGGCGCGGGCTTATCTGGTGTTCGCCCGCGACGGCGATTTGATTCCCGTCTCCCTGCTGCGCGCCGATACGCCGCCGCAGGCCGGCGCGCAAATCTTTTCGGCCAGAACAGCGCAAGAAGTCAGAACCATGCTGGAAATGGCAGTGGAGCCGGGCGGCACCGCGCCCAAAGCGCAGATTCCGGGCTACCGCGTGGCCGGAAAAACCGGCACGGCGCGCAAGCCGGAGGGGGGCGTCTATGTGAAGAAGTATGTCGCCTCCTTCATCGGTTTCGCGCCCGCTTCCGAGCCGCGCCTGATCGTGGCGGTGATGATCGACGAACCTTCCGCCGACAAATATTACGGCGGCGATGTCGCCGCGCCGGTATTCGCCGGCATCATGGCCGGCGCCTTGCGGACGCTGGGCGTGCCGCAGGATGTCCCGCTCAAACCTCTGATCATGGCCGAAGCGGTCAAGGAGGACGTATGAGCGCGATGTTCATGGCCGGTGTGACAGGCACCAACGGCAAGACTTCGGTCACGCAATGGTTCGCTCAAGCAATGACGGCGCGTGGCCGCAAGTGCGCCGTCATCGGTACGCTCGGAAACGGTTTTCCGGGCGCTCTGGTGGTGGGCCCCAATACCACGCCGGGCGCGGCGGTGCTGAAAACACTGCTGCCCGAATTGGCGGCGCAGGGCGCGCAAGCCTACGCGATGGAAGTTTCGTCCATCGGCCTGCATCAGAACCGTGTCGCGGATGTTCGTTTCAATGTCGCGGTGTTCACCAACCTGACCCGCGACCATCTCGATTATCACGGCACGATGGAAACGTATGCGGCGCAGAAACGCAAGCTGTTCGACATGCCCGGACTTGCCTGCGCCGTCCTCAATCTCGACGACCCCTTCGGTGAGCAACTCGACGCCGAACTGGCGGGGCATATGCGCGTCATCGGCTACACGCTGGAAGGCAAAGTTAGCCGTGGCGAAACGCTGGCTGCGCGCGATTTGGCGGCCACGGTTACCGGCATCGCCTTTACGCTCAACGGCGCGCGCATGACCGCGCCGCTGATTGGCCGCTTCAACGCCGCCAATCTGCTTGCGCTTACCGGCGCTTTGCTCGCTGCCGGTGAAACGCTGGCGGATATTGCCGAGGCGCTGCCCAAGCTGACGCCGCCGCCGGGCCGCATGGAGGCGGTCGGCGGCCGTGATGTGCCGCTGGTCGTCATCGACTACGCCCACACGCCGGATGCGCTTGAAAAAGCATTGGTGACATTGAAAGAAGTCGCCGCCACGCGCGGCGGCAAACTGATTTGCGTATTCGGTTGCGGCGGCAACCGCGACGCGGGCAAGCGGCCATTAATGGGCGCGGTGGCCGAGCGCATGTCCGATGGCGTATTGCTGACCAGCGACAATCCGCGCGCGGAAGAACCGGCGCAAATCATTGCGGATATTGTCGGCGGCATGAAGCGTCGGCCGCAGATCGAGGCCGACCGCGCGCTGGCCATCCGCCGCGCCGTCGACGCGGCAGCGGCTTGCGATGTGATTCTGCTGGCTGGAAAAGGCCACGAGGCTTATCAGGAAACCGGCGGCGCGCGTCAGCCGTTTTCCGATCTCGAACAGGCCAGACAAGCCTTGGAGCAGCGGCGATGATGATGACCCTGCTTGAAGCCGCGCAAGCCACGAACGGCGTCGCCACCGCCGGAGAGCGTGCCTTCTCCGGCGTGTCGACCGATTCGCGGACGATAGGCAGCGGCGAGTTGTTCGTCGCGCTGCGGGGCGAGCGTTTCGATGGTCACGAGTATGCGCGCGAGGTGCTGGCAAAAGGCGCAGCCGCCGCGATGGTCAACCGCGACTGGGCGGACGGCGCGGATTTGCCGCTGGTTCAAGTGGCCGATACCCGCTTGGCGCTCGGCAGTCTGGCCGGTCATTGGCGGCGCAAGTTTTCGCTGCCGCTGATCGGCGTCACCGGCAGCAATGGCAAAACAACCGTCAAGGAAATGTGCGCGCTCATCCTGCGCGAACATGCGCGGCGCAAGGGTGGCGATCCGGCTGAGGCGGTGCTGGCGACCCGCGGCAATCTCAATAACGACATCGGCCTGCCGATGATGCTGTTGCGCCTGCGTGAAAATCATCAAGCCGCCGTGATCGAAATGGGCATGAATCATGCCGGTGAAATCGCTTACCTGACCCGTCTGGCGCAGCCCACGGTGGCCTTGATTACCAATGCCCAACGCGCCCATCTGGCCGGACTGGGCACGCTGGCCGATGTGGCCCGCGCCAAGGGCGAAATCTTTGAAGGGCTGGCTAACGGCGGCATTGCCGTCATTAATGCCGACGACCCTCATGCGGCGCTGTGGCGGCAACTCGCCGCCGGTAAGGCCATGTTGAGTTTCGGTATGAACGCGCCCGCCGATGCGCGGGCAACGGCCAAGATTTGGGCGTTCTCCAGCGAGATTGCGCTTGAGTGTCCGCAGGGCAAGATCAACTTCGAATTGCCGGTGCCCGGTCGCCACAACGTGATGAATGCGCTGGCCGCTGCCACAGCCTGTCTGGCGGCGGGCGTCAGCCTCGATACCGTGGCCGCTGCCCTGTCGAAATACGCAGGCGTCAAGAGCCGCTTGCAGCGCCGCATCGGCGAGAACGGCGCATTGGTGATCGACGATACTTACAACGCCAACCCCGATTCGATGCGCGCGGCCATCGACGTGCTGGCCAGTCTGCCAGGACGGCGCATTCTCGTCATGGGCGACATGGGCGAGGCGGGCGAGAACGCCGGTCAGTTGCATGATGAAATCGGCGGCTACGCCAAAAGCCGCGGCGTCGACGCTCTGTTCGCGCTGGGCGAGCTTGCCGCCACTGCCGCGCACAATTTCACCGGCGGCGCGAGTCATTTCGGCAAGATTGAGCAACTCATCGCCGCCTTGAAACCGGAGCTTGCCGCTGATGTGACCGTTCTGGTCAAAGGTTCGCGCTTTATGCGCATGGAGCGCGTCGTAGACGCGATTACGGAGAAACAGCATGCTGCTTGAACTGGCTCAATGGCTGGCTAAAGACATTCGCGCTTTCAATGTCTTCAACTACATCACGCTGCGCGCCGTGCTGGCGACCATGACGGCGCTGGCGATTTCCTTCATGGCCGGCCCCTCGTTCATCCGCTGGCTGGCGGCCAGGAAGATCGGCCAAGCCGTGCGGCAGGACGGGCCGCAAACGCATCTGGTGAAAGCCGGAACGCCGACCATGGGCGGCGGCCTGATTTTGATTTCGCTGGGCATCTCGACCCTGCTCTGGGCCGATCTGCAAAATCGTTTCATGTGGATCATCCTGATTGTCACCTTCGGTTACGGCGCGATTGGATGGGTGGATGACTGGCGCAAGGTGGTCTACCAGAATCCCGCCGGTCTATCGGCCAAGGCCAAGTATTTCTGGCAATCGGCCATCGGCATCGTCGCTGCCATTTACATCGCCTTTTCGGTCTCCGCGCCGAACAACGAGAAGGTTGTGGAATTGTTCCTGCAATGGGTAGGCAGCGGCTTCACGCTGGAACTTCCGGCCAAGGCCGATCTGATCGTGCCTTTCTTCAAGGAGGTGTCCTATCCGCTGGGCATTTTCGGCTTCATCGTTCTCACTTACTTCGTGATCGTCGGCACCAGCAACGCGGTGAACCTGACCGACGGTCTTGACGGTCTGGCCATCATGCCGGCCGTGATGATAGGCGCGGCGCTCGGCATTTTTGCCTATGTGACCGGCCACGCGGTCTTTTCAAAATATTTGCTGATTCCGTATATCCCGGGCGTCGGCGAGCTGGCGGTATTTTGCTCGGCGCTGGCGGGCGCGGGCCTGGGCTTTCTCTGGTTCAACGCCTATCCGGCGGAAGTGTTCATGGGCGATGTCGGCGCGTTGGCAATCGGGGCGGCGCTCGGCTCGGTCGCGGTCGTCGTGCGTCAGGAAATCGTGCTGCTCATCATGGGCGGCGTGTTTGTCGCCGAAACCCTGTCGGTGATGCTGCAAGTGAGCTGGTTCAAATACACCAAGGCCCGCTACGGCGAGGGGCGGCGCATTTTCCTGATGGCGCCGCTGCATCATCACTTCGAAAAAAGCGGCTGGAAAGAAACGCAGGTCGTGGTGCGCTTCTGGATCATCACCATCCTGCTCGTACTGTTTGGTTTGTCCACTTTGAAGATACGCTGATGGAACTGTCCGGCAAACGCATTCTCGTTCTCGGCCTCGGTGAATCGGGGCTGGCTGTCGCGCGTTGGTGCGATCGCCAGAGGGCGGCCGTGCGTGTGCTCGATACCCGCAGCGATCCCCCGTATCTCAAGGAATTGCGTGTGGCGGTTCCTGCGGCGGAATTCCACAGCGGCCCGATGGACGCAGGTTTCGATGAGCGTCTGCTGAATGGCGTCGATTTTCTGGTGATTTCACCCGGGCTGCCGGCGCAAATGGCGGCGGTCAGTCTTGCCCGCGCGCGCGGTCTGCCGGTGACTGGCGAAATCGAGTTATTCGCTTGGGGACTGGCGGCGCTCGGCGTGCGGCGCGACACCCGCGTCATTGCCATCACCGGCACCAACGGCAAGACCACGACCACGACGCTGGCTGCGCATCTATGCCGCGCTGCCGGTCTTGTTACCGGCATCGGCGGCAATATTTCACCAGCGGCGCTGACCGCTTTGATGGCGGTACAAGACGCAGGCCGCTTGCCGCAGGTCTGGGTGCTCGAACTGTCGAGCTTCCAGTTGGAAACGCTGGAATCGCTCAATGCTGAAGCCGCGGTTGTCCTCAACATCAGCGACGATCATTTGGACCGCTACAACGGTCTCGATGACTACGCGCAAACCAAGGCGCGGGTGTTCTTCGGCAAAGGCGTACAGGCGCTCAACCGCGATGATGCGCGTGTCAGGCGCATGGCGATTGCCGGACGGCGCGTCATCAGCTTCGGGCTGGACGCGCCGGAAAACGAAAACGATTTCGGCCTGCGCTCGCATGGCGGCGAGCCTTGGCTGGCGCGTGGCGGCCAGCTTCTGATGGCCGTCAGCGAACTGCCAATCGCGGGTCTGCACAACGCCGCCAATGCGTTGGCCGCGCTCGCGCTGTGCGCCGCCATCGGCCTCGATCCTGTTGCGCTGCTGCCCGCGTTGCGGCAGTTTCGCGGCCTGCCGCATCGGGTCGAGCGCGTCGCCGAAATCGGCGGCGTGACCTATTACGATGATTCCAAGGGCACCAATGTCGGCGCGACGGTCGCGGCCCTGCAAGGCATGGGCCGCAAGGTGGTCATCATCCTTGGCGGTGACGGCAAGGGCCAGGATTTTTCGCCGCTGAAACAGGCGGTGGCCGAACATGCGCGGGCAGCGATTCTGATTGGCCGCGACGGGCCGCTGATCGGCGCGGCGATTGCCGGTTGCGGCGTGCCGGTCGAAACAGCGGCGAGTCTGCCCGAAGCCGTGAGGCAATCGGCGGCGGCAGCCCGCGCGGGCGATGCCGTATTGCTCTCGCCCGCCTGCGCCAGCTTCGACATGTTCAAAAATTACGAGCATCGCGCCCAAGTGTTTATCGAGGCGGTGCGCCGGATGGAGGCCGCGCAATGAGCGCCGCGGCATTCGCGTCGCGCCGCCTGCCGGACGCCGCGCCGGCCGAGGTTGATCCGCTGCTGCTCTGGCCTGCGCTGTTCCTGCTGCTGCTCGGACTGGTGATGGTTTATTCCTCCTCCATCGCCATCGCCGAAGGCAGCAAATTCACCGGCTACCGGCCAGAGTACTTCCTGTTCCGCCATGCCATTTTCCTGATTATTGGCCTCGTCTGCGGCGTGGTGGCGTTTCAGGTGCCGCTCCGTCTCTGGCAGGACATGGCCCCCTGGCTGTTTCTGTGCGGCATCGCGCTGTTGATTGCCGTGCTGATTCCCCATGTCGGACGCGCGGTGAACGGGGCGCAACGCTGGTTGCCGCTTGGGCCGGTCAACCTGCAACCGTCGGAGTTGATGAAACTGTTTGTCATCCTCTACACCGCGGACTACACCACGCGCAAACTCGATGCCATGGGCAGCTTCCGCCACGGCTTCCTGCCGATGGCGACCGTGACCCTGCTGGTCGGTTTTCTGCTGCTGCGCGAACCGGATTTCGGCGCTTTCGTCGTCATTGCGGCCGTCGCTTTCGGCATTCTCTTTCTGGGCGGCATTAATGTCCGGCTGTTCTCGCTGCTGGCGCTGGTCGCCACCATCGGCTTCACGCTGCTGATTACTTTCTCCGAATACCGGCGGCAGCGCATTCTCGGTTTCATGGACCCTTGGCAGGACGAACTCGGCAAGGGCTATCAACTCTCGCACGCGCTGATCGCCTTCGGGCGTGGCGAATGGACGGGCGTAGGTCTCGGAGCCAGTGTCGAAAAACTGTTCTATCTGCCCGAAGCGCATACCGATTTTCTGCTGGCCGTGATTGCCGAAGAACTGGGTCTGTTCGGCATCATCGCCGTGGTCGGCCTGTTTGCCCTGCTGGTACAACGCGCCTTCGTCATCGGCCGTCAGGCGCTGTTGATCGACCGCGTTTATAGCGGCATCGTGGCGCAGGGCATCGGCATCTGGCTTGGCTTTCAAGCCTTCATCAACATGGGCGTCAACATGGGCCTCTTGCCGACTAAAGGGCTGACGCTGCCGCTGATGAGTTTCGGCGGCTCCGGCATTTTGGCCAACTGTGTTGCTTTGGCGATTCTGATGCGGGTCGATTACGAGAATCGCCGCCTCATGCGAGGACAAATGGCATGAGTAAAACCATACTAATCATGGCAGGCGGCACCGGCGGCCACATCATGCCGGGCTTGGCCGTCGCGGACCACTTCAAGGCTCAGGGCTGGCAGGTCGTCTGGATGGGCAATCCTGACGGCATGGAGGCAAAACTGGTACCGGCGCGCGGTTACGAAATGGCCAAGGTGCGCTTCAGCGCGTTGCGCGGCAAGGGCCTCTTGCGCAAGCTGCTATTGCCGGTCAACCTGTTGCGGGCCTTTATTCAGGCGTATCGGGAAATCAAGCGCATCCGGCCCAATGTCGTGCTTGGGTTCGGCGGCTACGTTACTTTCCCCGGCGGCGTGATGGCTGTCCTGAGCGGCATCCCGCTGGTGCTGCATGAGCAGAATTCAGTCGCCGGTTTGACTAACCGGACGCTGGCGTGGATTGCCAAGCGCGTGTTGTGCGGCTTCCCGAATGTATTGCGCAAGGGGCAGTGGGTGGGTAATCCCGTGCGCGCCGAAATCGCCGCGCTGCCGCCGCCGGTAACGCGCTACACGCAACGCCACGGCCCGCTGAACATTCTGGTGCTCGGCGGCAGCCTCGGCGCTGCCGCGCTCAACGAGACTGTGCCGCAGGCGCTGGCGCTGATTCAGGAAACGGAAAGGCCGCAAGTCATTCATCAGGCCGGCGAGAAACACATGCAGGCGCTGCCTTGGGCTTACGAGCGGGAAAGCATCAAGGCCACAGTCGTACCTTTCATTGAGGACATGGCCGAGGCTTACGGCTGGGCCGATCTGGTGGTCTGCCGCGCCGGCGCGTTGACTATCGCCGAACTGGCGGCGGCCGGAGTCGCCAGCGTATTGGTGCCGTTTTTGCACGCGGTCGACGACCATCAGACCAGCAATGCGCGTTTCCTCTGTTCCGTAGGCGCCGCGATCCTGCTGCCGCAGACCGACATGACGCCGGAGCGATTGGCCGAACTGCGTCAGCTCAATCGCGGCCAGTTGCTGCAAATGGCCGAAAAGGCCCACGCGCTTGCCCGCCCCGGCGCCGTCCAGACGGTCGTCCAGACGTGCATGGAGGTTGCCAAATGAAACACAAGGTTAAACGCATCCATTTCGTCGGCATCGGCGGCTCAGGCATGAGCGGCATCGCCGAGGTGCTGGCCAATCAGGGCTTTGAGGTTTCCGGTTCCGATATCGCCGAAAGCGCGACGACGCGGCGCATCGCCGGTCTCGGCATCAAAGTCGCCATCGGCCACGCGGCGGCCAATACGCAATCGGCGGATGCGGTGGTTGTCTCAACAGCGGTCAAAGCGGATAACCCCGAGGTGATTGCCGCCCGCGAGCGGCACATCCCCATCGTGCCGCGCGCGCAGATGCTGGCCGAGTTGATGCGCTTCCAGAAGGGCATCGCCATTGCCGGTACTCACGGCAAGACGACGACGACAAGTCTGGTCGCGAGTTGCCTTGCCGAAGGCGGGCTGGATCCGACTTTCGTGATCGGTGGCCGCCTGAATGCCGCGGGCAGCAATGCCCGTCTCGGTCAGGGCGAGTTTCTGGTCGCCGAGGCCGACGAATCCGACGCCTCTTTCCTGCTCCTGTCGCCGGTGGCCTCGGTGGTCACCAATATCGACGCCGACCACATGGAAACTTACGGCCATGACTTCGGGCGTCTCAAGCAGGCGTTTGTCGATTTCCTCAATCGTCTGCCCTTCTACGGTGTCGCGGTGCTTTGTCTCGACGATCCGAATGTCCGTGAAATCCAGCCGCGCATTACCAAGCAGGTGGTCACTTACGGCCTCGATACCAAGGCCAACATCCGCGCCGAAGATGTCGTGGCCGCAGGCGGGCAAATGCGCTTCACCTGCGTGCGCAGGAACGGCGCGACTTCGCGGCTGGCGGTGACGCTGAATCTGCCTGGAATGCACAACGTGCTCAATGCGCTCGCGGCCATCGCCATCGCCACCGAAGTTGGTGTTGCCGATGCCGCCATCGTCAAGGCGCTGGCCGAGTTCAAGGGCGTTGGCCGCCGCTTCCAGCGCCATGGCGAAGTGGCGCTACCGGCGGGCGGCAGTTTCACGCTGATCGACGACTATGGCCATCATCCGGTTGAAATGGCCGCGACGCTGGCGGCCGCGCGCGGCGCGTTTCCTCAGCGGCGCATCCTGCTGGCTTTTCAGCCGCATCGCTACACGCGCACACGCGATTGCTTTGAGGATTTCGTCAAAGTGCTGTCGGGCGTTGACGCGCTGCTACTGGCCGAAGTTTATCCGGCGGGCGAAGCGCCCATCGTCGCTGCCGACAGCCGCACGCTGGCCCGCGCCATCCGCGTCGCCAGCAAGGTGGAGCCGGTGTTCGTGGAGGACATCGCAACGCTGCCCGAAGCGATCATCAACGCGGCGCAGCCGGGCGATGTGGTCATTACGATGGGCGCTGGTTCAATCGGCGCTGTGCCTGCGAGGCTTGCCCATGTCTAAACTGCGCGGCGAACTGCGGGAAAACGAAGCGATGGCCGCGCATGTGTCCTGGCGGGCCGGCGGCGCCGCCGCCCGCGCTTACTTCCCCGCTGATCTGCCGGACTTGCAGGAATTCCTGCGCTGCCTGCGGCCCGACGAGCCGCTGCTGGCCGTCGGCTTGGGCAGCAATCTGTTGGTACGCGATGGCGGTTTCAACGGGACGATGGTGTTCACCCACGGCCTGCTCAATACCATCCGTCAGGAAGCGGACGGGACGCTTTACGTCGAGGCAGGCGTTGCCAGTCCCAAGGTGGCGCGATTTGCCGCCAACCTGAATCTGACCGGCGCTGAATTTCTGGCTGGCATTCCGGGCACCTTCGGCGGCGCATTGGCGATGAATGCCGGTTGCTATGGCGGCGAAACCTGGCCGCTGGTCGAGCGCGTATTAATGCTCAACCGCGGTGGCGAATTAATCGAACGCAGGCCGGACGAGTTTGCCATCGGCTACCGGCATGCGGGTCTCAAAAATGTGACCGATGAACTGTTTGCCGCCGCATGGCTGCGCCTGCCCGCCGGAGACGGCGCGGCGGCGCGGACGCAAATCGCCGATCTGCTGGCCAAGCGGATGAACAGCCAGCCGCTCGATTTGCCCAATGCCGGTTCGGTGTTCCGCAATCCGCCGGACGATTACGCGGCTCGCCTGATCGAAGCGGCGGGATTGAAGGGGGCAAGCGAAGGCGGCGCGCGCGTTTCCGAAAAGCACGCCAATTTCATCGTTAATCCAGAGGGCGCGGCCAGCGCGAGTGCGATAGAAAACTTGCTTAATCGGGTTCAAGCCGAAGTGCGTCAGCAATTCGGCGTGGAACTGGCGCGTGAAGTGCGTATCGTGGGGGAAAAGGCGTGGTGAGCAGCGGCAATTTCGGCAAAGTGGCGGTGATGTTCGGCGGCAATTCCGCCGAGCGCGAAATTTCGCTCAAGAGCGGTCATGCCGTGCTGGCCGCGTTGCGCCGCGCCGGTGTCGATGCCTACCCGTTCGATCCTGCCGAGCGTCCGCTGGCGGCGCTTAAAGAAGATGCCTGCGACCGGATTTTCATCGCCCTGCACGGACGCGGCGGCGAGGATGGCCGCATGCAGGGCGCGCTCGATCTGATGGGCATTCCCTATACCGGCAGCGGCGTGATGGCTTCGGCGCTGGCGATGGACAAGTGGCGCAACAAACTGCTTTGGCAGGCCGCCGGTATTCCGGTGCCGGATTGCGTACTGCTGACCGCCAACAGCGATTGGCAGGCCGTGGCGGATCGCTTGGGGCTGCCGCTGTTCGTCAAACCGGCCAACGAAGGTTCGAGTATCGGCATCAGCAAGGTCAAGACCGCGGCCGATCTGCCCGCGGCTTACCGCGAAGCGGCCAAGTACGACCCGCTGGTGCTGGCCGAGCGTTTCATCGACGGCGACGAGGTGCAATTCCCGATTCTGGGCGATCAAGTGCTGCCGTCAATCCGCGTCGAGACGCCGCATGAGTTCTACGACTACGACGCCAAATATTTCGCCAGCGATACCCGCTACATCTGCCCCGGATTGTCGCCGGAAGAGGAAAAGCGGCTAACCGCGCAGGTGATGAATTCTTTTGAAGTTCTCGGCTGCCGGGGCTGGGCGCGTGTCGACCTCATGCTCGACCGCAAGACCGGCCAGCCGTATTTCCTCGAAATGAACACCTCGCCCGGCATGACCGATCACTCGCTGGTGCCGATGGCGGCCAGAGTCGCGGGCATTTCTTTCGAGGCGCTGGTGGTCAAAGTGCTGGAGATGGCGCGCCATGACTAAGCCCACGCGCCGCAACAAGGCAATGGAATCAGGAGAGGAAGGCTTCTGGGATCGTCCTCTGCTGATCAATCTGGTCGCCGATCTGTTGATCGTCTTTGCCTGTGCCGCGCTGGCCTGGGCGGCGGCCAACGCGCTGCGGCGCTTGCCGGTTTTCCCGCTGCGCGCCGTGGTGGTTGCCGGAACGATGGACAACGTGACCCGCGACCAGATCGAGCAGGCGGCCAAGCTCGCGCTGACGGGCAATTTCTTTACCATCGACCTCGATCAAGTGCGTGCCGTGTTTGAAAAACTCCCTTGGGTGCGCCGCGCCGAAGTGCGCCGTCACTGGCCCGACACGCTGGAAATGGCGATAGAGGAGCATGTCGCGGTTGCCCGCTGGCGGCGCGCCGATGGCGAAACCCGCCTGGTCAATCAGGATGGCGAAGTTTTTGCCGCAGCCAGCGATCAAATCCTGCCGACCTTCGTTGGCCCCGATGGCAGTTCGGCGCTGGTGCTGGATCGCTACCGCGAATTCTCGGCGGCGCTCGCGGGCTTGGGCCGCAAGCCCGAAACGGTCGCGCTGTCGAACCGCGAGGCATGGCAGATGAAGCTCGATGACGGGCTGATCGTCGAACTGGGCCGCGACGAGGCCAAGCACAGCCTGAGCGAGCGGGTGCATCGTTTTGCAAGCTGGTATCGGCCGGCTCTGGCGCAGGCTGGTCTGAGCCGCGCCCTTGTTGTCGATATGCGCTATCCGAATGGATTTGTTTTACGTCTGCCGCCGCCGGAACAGAAATCATGAGCAAGGAAACCAAACGCGATCTGCTGGTCGGACTCGATATCGGCACTTCCAAGATCGTCGCTCTTGCCGCCGAACTTGATGCTGAAGGCCAGTTGAAGGTCATTGGCATCGGCAGCCACCAGTTCGAGGAAAGCAAGGACAAGGGTATGAAGAAGGGCGTCGTCGTCAGCATTGAAGCGACGGTCGACGCGATTTCGCGCGCCATTCAGGAAGTCGAGTTAATGGCGGGCTGCAAGGTCAAGGAGGTCTATACCGGCATTGCCGGCGCGCATATCAAGAGCAAGGATTCCAACGGCATGGTGGTGGTGCGCGAGCGGGAAGTCACCGAATACGATGTCGCCCGCGCCATTGAAGCGGCCAACGCGACGCCGATTTCGGCGGATGATCAAATTCTGCACACCATTCCGCAGGAGTTCATTGTCGACGGTCAGGATGGCGTCAAGGAGCCGATCGGCATGGACGCCAAGCGCCTTGAAGTGAAGGTGCATCTGGTCACCGGCGCGGTGACGGCCGTGCAGAACATCGTCAAGTGCGTGCATCGCTGCGGGCTGGAAGTCGTCGATCTGGTCTTGCAGCCGCTGGCTTCGGGGATGGCCGTGTTGACGGAGGACGAAAAGGATGTCGGCGTCTGTCTGGTTGATATCGGCGGCGGCACGACCGACATCGCGGTATTCACGCAGGGCGCGATTCGCCATACTGCCGTGATTCCGATTGCCGGCGACCAGATCACTTCCGATATCGGTATCGCCCTGCGTACTTCGACGCCCGATGCCGAGGACATCAAAATTCGCTATGGCGTGGCCCTGCAACAACTGGCCGACCCTGAGGAAATGATCGACGTGCCCGGCGTCGGCGAGCGCCCGTCATCCCAGCTTTCCCGCCAAACGCTGGCCGGTTTCATCCAGCCGCGCATTGAGCAGATTTATCAAATGGTGCGCGCGGAACTGGCGCGCAGCGGCTATGAGCGATTGTTGCGCGCCGGTATCGTCATTACCGGCGGTTCCGCGACCATGCCCGGTATGACGGAGTTGGGCGAGGAAATATTTCACAACACGGTAAAGCTCGGACTGCCGCGTTACGGCGGGCCGTTGCACGAGATTGTCCACAACCCGCGTTACGCGACGGTGGTGGGCTTGCTGCTGGAGGGCATGACCCAAAAGCGGCGCGGTATGAAGGTGCAGAGGCCGGTGACATTCCGGCAAATATTGGCCCGCATGCGGGCTTGGTTCGGCAAAAACTTTTGAATTGCAACAGCAAGGAGGCGAGCATGTTTGAAATCGTAGACAAGGAACCTAACGGGACCATCATCAAGGTCATCGGCGTCGGCGGCGCAGGCGGTAATGCCGTCGAACACATGATCCGCGAAGGTGTGCAGGGGGTGGAATTCATCTGCTGCAACACCGATGCCCAAGCCCTCAATATGTCGATGGCCGAGGTCAAGCTGCAACTTGGGCCGGGCCAGGGCGCGGGCGGCAAACCGGAAAGGGGGCGCGAGCTTGCGTTGCTGGAACGCGAGCAGATTGCCACAGCCCTTGAGGGCGCGCACATGGTGTTCATCACGGCCGGTATGGGCGGCGGCACCGGCACCGGCGCAGCGCCGGTCGTTGCCGAAGTCGCGCGCGAAAAGAACATTTTGACCGTCGCGGTAGTCACCAAGCCGTTCGAGTTCGAAGGTAAGCGTATGCGGTTGGCCGAGGAAGGTCTGGCCGATCTGCAACAGTATGTCGACGCGCTGATCATCATTCTCAACGAGCGTTTGATGGAAGTGCTCGGCGAAGACGTCAGCATGACGGAAGCCTTCTGCGCTGCCGACAACGTGCTGCGCAACGCCGTCGGCGGCATTGCCGAAATCATCAATGTGCCCGGCCTGGTCAACGTCGACTTCCAGGATGTGCGTACTGTGATGGGCGAAATGGGCAAGGCCATGATGGGATCGGCCAGCGCCGCCGGTATTGACCGCGCCCGTCTGGCTGCCGAAGCTGCCGTCGCCAGTCCGTTGCTGGAAGGCATTGAGCTTTCCGGCGCGCGCGGTGTGCTGGTCAACATCACCGCCAGCCGTCAGTTGGGCATGCGCGAAGTGAAGGAAGTGATGAACACCATCAAGGCCTACACCCACGACGAAGCCACAGTGATTTTCGGCACCGTGTTCGACGACAGCATGGAAGATCAGTTGCGGGTAACGGTGGTCGCTACCGGTCTCGGCGGCAAGGTTGCCGTCAAGCCGAAGCTGGAGCGTATCGAAGGCTACGGCCTGCGTACCGGCACCGACGA
>JAISPO010000133.1 GCA_031274855.1 Zoogloeaceae bacterium
TTCATTTCGAGCGCGTAGCGGGCGGGTTGGGTGGCGCAGTGATTGTTCTCGGTTTGGGGCTGCATTTCTTCGATGTTGATAACGCGGCCCTTGCCGTCGATGAAGGCGACGGAGAGGGGCATCAGGGTATTTTTCATCCACATGCAGTGCTGGGCGTCGGCATCGAAAACGAACAACATGCCATGATGGGCCGGCATGGATTGGCGCTGCATCAGCCCGCGGATGCGGGTTTCTTGCGTGTAGGCGACTTCGGCTTCGATCCGGTACATGCCGGCAGTGAGTTCGATGCGGGGCAAGCCCTGCGCGGCCGCTTGAAAAGCCAGTGACAGCAAGGCGGCGGGCAGCAGGGGGAATAGTTTTTTCATGTTTTTTCTCCTGATGGAAGGGGTTCGGCAATATTGTCCTTGCCGTAGGCGTTGCAGAAGCGGAATGATTCGGGGTAGGGGAAGAAATCCCGGATTTCGCCGCGCCGGATCGCTTCTTGTACGCCTTGCCAGAAGTCGATATCGAGCAGATCGGCGTGATACTTCATGAAGGCTTGCCGAATCTTGGGCGAGGAAAGCAGGAAGGTGGCGAATTCTTCGGGGAAAATGTCGTTGCGGCCCACCGAATACCACGGCTCGCTGGCCATTTCGGCTTCCGGCGTCGGCGGCGGCGGAATGCGGCGGAAGTTGCAGTCGGTCATCCATTCGATTTCGTCATAGTCGTAAAACACGATGCGCCCGAAGCGGGCAACGCCGAAGTTCTTCCAGAGCATGTCGCCGGGGAAGATGTTGGCAATGGCCAGTTGCCGGATGGCATCGCCGTATTCCTTGACGGCGGCGTCGATCAAATCGTCGCGGCCCGCCTTTTCCATGCGGTCGAGGTAGAGGTTGAGCGGCTCCATGCGCCGTTCGATATAGAGGTGCTTGATGATGAGATCGTCGCCGTCGATTTCCAGTTGCGAGGGTACTTGGCGCTGTAATTCTTCGATCAGTTCAGGCGACAGGCGCGATCGCGGCAGCGCCGCATAGGAGAATTCCAGCGTGTCGGCCATGCGTCCAACGCGGTCGACCTGCTTGACCAGTTGGTACTTGCGCTTGACGGTGGCATGATCGACTTCCTTGGTCGGCCCGAACACATCCTTGATGACCTTGAACACATAGGGGAACGAGGGCAGGGTGAACACCATCATCACCATGCCGCGAATGCCAGGCGCGACGACGAACTGATCTTCGGAATGATGCAGGTGGTAAAAGAGATCGCGGAAAAATATGGTCTTGCCCTGCTTGCCCAGCCCCAGCATGGTGTAAAGCTCCGAGCGCGGCTTGCCCGGCATCAGCGAATAGAGAAACTGGACATAGGCCGATGGCACTTCCATATCAACCATGAAGTAGGCGCGGGAAAGCGAGAACAGTACCGCGATGCGGTGCGGATCCATCAGAATGGCATCGACATACAGCTCGCCTGCCGAGTTTTGCAGCACCGGCACGGTAAACGGAAACTCGTCAGTGCCATTGACCACTTTGCCGATCACATAGGCGGCCTTGTTGCGATAGAAGGCGGAATTGAGTACCTGTATTTGCAGGTTGGGCTTGGCTTCGGCGTCGCGCGGGATTTGCCGGCTTGCCGCGCGCAATAGTAATTCAATGTCACGATCAAGGTTTTTGAAGGGGCGGCGCCAGCCGTAATCTAAAAAGAGCTTGCGTAGCACTTCGCGGAAATTGTCACCCTCCGGGTAATAACAGCGGTAGGCCGGTGGATTGGATTCGATGTATTCGGTCGATACCGCGGGCCGGAAGAAAATGAAATCGTTGTGGAAATAAGTGCGATGCTGCACGCGGCAAAACACTGAATTGAAGAAGGTCTCGGC
The DNA here is from genome assembly GCA_031274855.1 of Zoogloeaceae bacterium. GTDB lineage: Bacteria > Pseudomonadota > Gammaproteobacteria > Burkholderiales > Rhodocyclaceae > Fen-999. The sequence goes on from JAISPO010000133.1 coordinate 1,853, forward strand.
CAGTTCCGGCTGCTTGTGTTCCGTCAGCAGGCCGATGTAGTAGAGCTTGGCGCGCCGCCATACCCCGTCTTCAATGCCGCCCACCAGAAATTCGCGCTGTAATTGTTCAATCGCCTCCTGTACGCGGGCATCGTAGAAAGCGATGCGGTCGCGCACGGCGGCCGCGCCGCCGCGCCAATCGGCGGTCTCGAAGCGTTGCTTGGCGCTGGCCGAACAGGCCCGGAACAGGCTGTAATGCCGGTTGAAGCCGTCGATCATGACTTGGGCAATGCGCCGCGAGGCGGTTTCGCTGGATTCAATGGAACTCATGGCAACACTTTCTGGCAGTATGGGCTGGCTTGCGCGATAATATTTCGTTAATCATCCATCAACAACACCTAAAGGAGCTGGAGAGCGCCATGAGCATATCCCCCGTGAAAATCCCCACCGGCCAAAAGATCGTTGCGGGCCAAGCTGTTCCCGATAACCCCATCATCCCCTACATTGAAGGTGACGGCATCGGCGTCGACATTACGCCGGTAATGAAGGCTGTGGTTGATGCCGCTGTCGCCAAAGCCTACGGCGGCAAACGCAAGATTTCCTGGATGGAAGTCTTTGCCGGTGAAAAGGCCACGCGCATCTACGGCCCGGATGTCTGGCTGCCCGAAGAAACACTGGCGCTGCTCAAGGAATATCCGGTTTCGATCAAGGGGCCGATGACCACGCCGGTCGGCGGCGGCATCCGTTCCCTCAATGTCGCCTTGCGGCAGGAACTCGATCTCTACCAGTGCGTGCGGCCCGTGCGTTACTTCAAGGGCGTGCCCTCGCCGCTCAAGGACCCGACCAAGACCGACATGGTGATTTTCCGCGAGAACACCGAGGACATTTATGCCGGTATCGAATGGCTGTCGGAATCCGATAGCGCCAAAAAAGTCATCAAGTTTTTGCAGGATGAAATGGGGGTCAAGAAGATTCGCTTCCCCGGCACGTCCAGCATCGGCATCAAGCCGGTGTCCAAAGAAGGCACCGACCGTCTGGTACGCGCCGCCCTCAAATACGCCGTCGACAACGACCGCAAGTCGGTCACGCTGGTGCACAAGGGCAACATCATGAAGTTCACCGAAGGCGCTTTCCGCGACTGGGGCTATGCGATGGCGCAAAATGAATTCGGCGCCAAGCCGATTGACGGCGGCCCCTGGTGCTCGTTCAAGAACCCGAAGACGGGCCGCGAAATCGTCGTCAAGGACGTGATTGCCGATGCTTTCCTGCAACAAATCCTGCTGCGCCCCGCCGAGTACGATGTCATCGCCACGCTCAACCTGAACGGCGACTACATTTCGGATGCGCTGGCGGCGCAGGTCGGCGGTATCGGCATCGCGCCCGGAGCCAACATTTCCGATCTTTATGCCTGCTTCGAGGCCACCCACGGCACCGCGCCCAAGTATGCCGGCAAGGATTACGTCAATCCGGGTTCGCTGATTCTCTCCGCCGAGATGATGCTGCGCCACATGGGTTGGCGCGAAGCTGCCGATTTGATTATCAAAGCCATGGAAGCCGCCATCGGCGACAAGGTGGTGACTTACGACTTCGCCCGCCTGATGGACGGCGCGAAAGAGGTCAAATGCTCGGCCTTCGGCCAGGCGATGATCGAGCGGATGTAACAACAGGATTCAGGTTTCAGGGTACAGGTTTCAGTAGATAATGTGGGGGCGCGCAGCGCCCCCATTTCAAAAACTGGATCCTGTAACCTGGACCCTGCACCCTGTAGCGAAAAAAAAGCCTGCCGGATTGCTCCGGCAGGCTTTTTAGCATTCTGGGGGCCGGTTAGGCCTTTTGAATGTTCGATGCCTGCTTGCCCTTGGGGCCTTGCACCACATCAAAGGAAACTTTCTCGCCTTCCTTCAGGGTCTTGAACCCGGCCATGGTTATTGCCGAGAAATGGGCGAATAAATCTTCGCTGCCATCATCGGGGGTAATAAAGCCGTAACCCTTGGAGTCGTTGAACCACTTGACAGTACCTGTTGCCATAAACCTCTTCCTAATAAGACAAAAAAACACACCGGCAAAACTACAGCCGGAACATGTTTGCGTTGCAAAGTCTCTACAGCCAGGGAAGCCAAGCAGCGGATCAGCGTACTGAAGGACAGCGGGGCGGTTCCTGAAACATGAGGCTCGAACCAAACACAACGCGCCTTTTACGCATTAATTGGCATATCGTCAAGTATCTTTTTTGCTGCACAACAGCAATCCTGACGCCAATTCCGGCGGAATATCGGCCTTTAATCCCCTGAAATCCTTGTTCCAGAGCCGATATTGAAGCCCTGAAAATGGAATTAAAATTAAATTATGGCAACCCCGAAAACGTCGTATGGAGACAACACTGTACTTGAGCCGCAGCAGGCGCAGGTCAAACCGCCGCCGCTTTACAAAGTGCTGCTGCTCAATGACGACTTCACGCCGATGGATTTCGTGGTGGTGGTGTTGCAACAGTTTTTCAACATGAATCTGGAACAGGCGACCGTGGTTATGCTCAAGGTGCATCGTGAAGGCAAAGGGATTTGCGGGGTGTTTCCCCGCGATGTCGCAGCGACCAAGGTTGAACAGGTCACTGCGTTTGCGCGCCGGCATCAGCATCCGCTGGCGTGCGTAATGGAGGAAAACTAAATGATCGCGCAGGAACTGGAAGTTAGTCTCCACATGGCTTTTGTCGAAGCACGGCAGAAGCGGCACGAGTTCATTACTGTCGAGCATCTGCTGTTGACGCTGCTCAACAATCCTTCCGCCGACGAGGTGCTGCGCGCCTGCGCAGCCAACATCGACGAGCTGCGCCGCGAATTGATGGCTTTCATCGACACTCACACCCCAACAGTCGCGGGCAATGAGGCCGTCGAAACCCAGCCGACGCTCGGTTTTCAGCGCGTGATCCAGCGGGCCATTTTGCATGTTCAGTCGTCGGGGAAAAAGGAAGTCACCGGCGCGAATGTGCTGGTCGCCATTTTCGGCGAGAAGGATTCACACGCGGTGTTCTACTTGCAAAAGCAGAGCATCACGCGGCTGGATGTGGTGAATTTCATTTCCCACGGCATTACCAAGCGCCCCCAACCGGCGCGCAAAAATGAGGAAACCACTGAGCCGGAAGCCGACAATCAGCAGCAGGGCAACCCGCTCGAAAGTTTCACCCAAAATCTCAATCAGGCGGCTTCAGCCGGAAAGATCGACCCGCTGATCGGACGCGAAAAAGAACTGGAGCGCGTGATTCAGACCCTTTGCCGCCGGCGCAAAAATAATCCGCTGCTGGTTGGCGAAGCCGGTGTCGGAAAGACAGCCATTGCCGAGGGGCTGGCGCAGCGCATTGTCGAAGGCCATGTGCCCGACATTCTGCTCAAAGCGACTGTTTATGCCCTCGACATGGGCGCGCTGCTCGCCGGTACCAAGTACCGCGGCGATTTTGAGCAGCGGCTGAAAGGCGTGCTCAAGCACCTCGCCGGTAATCCTGACGCGATTTTGTTCATCGACGAAATCCACACCCTGATCGGCGCAGGCGCGGCTTCGGGCGGCACGCTCGACGCTTCCAACCTGCTCAAGCCGGTGCTGGCGTCGGGGGCGCTCAAGTGCATCGGCGCGACAACCTATAACGAGTTTCGCGGCGTGTTCGAGAAAGATCACGCGCTGTCGCGGCGCTTCCAGAAAATCGACGTTACCGAGCCTTCGGTCGACGAAACCGTCTCCATCCTGCGCGGTCTCAAGAGCCGCTTCGAGAAACATCACGGCGTTAAATATTCCGTGGCGGCGATTACCAACGCCGTCGAGCTTTCCGCCAAATACATCACCGACCGCCACCTGCCGGACAAGGCCATCGACGTCATTGATGAAGCGGGCGCGGCCCAGCGCATTCTGCCCAAATCGAAGCAGAAGAAAATGATCGGCAAGCAGGAGATTGGGGAGATCGTCGCCAAAATCGCCCGCATCCCGCCGCAGCACGTTTCGGCGGACGACCGCTCGGCGCTGCGCAATCTGGAACGCGATCTGAAAACCGTCGTCTTCGGTCAAGACCCCGCGATTGGGGCGCTGGCGAAAGCCATCAAAATGTCGCGCTCCGGCCTCGGCAATCCGCAGAAGCCGATCGGCTGCTTCCTGTTCTCCGGCCCCACCGGCGTCGGCAAGACCGAAGTGGCGCGTCAGCTTGCCTACTGCATGGGCATCGACTTGATCCGCTTCGACATGTCGGAATATCAGGAGCGCCATACCGTTTCGCGGCTGATCGGCGCGCCGCCCGGCTATGTGGGCTTCGACGCGGGCGGCCAGTTGACCGAGGCCGTCACCAAGAAACCCCACGCCGTGCTGCTGCTCGACGAAATCGAAAAAGCGCATCCCGACATTTACAACATTCTGTTGCAGGTGATGGACCACGGCACGCTGACCGACAACAATGGCCGCAAGGCGGACTTCCGCAATGTCGTCATTGCCATGACCACCAACGCCGGCGCCGAGGCGCTGCAAAAGGCGAGCATCGGCTTCACCACCAGCAAGGCCGCCGGTGACGAAATGGCGGACATCAAGCGCACTTTCACGCCGGAGTTCCGCAACCGGCTTGATGCGATCATTTCCTTCCAGCCGCTCGACACCGAAATCATCCTGCGCGTGGTGGATAAATTCCTCATGCAGCTTGAAGGCCAGTTGCACGAGAAGAAGGTCGAGGTTGTCTTTACCGACGCCCTGCGCGCATGGCTGGCCGAGCATGGCTTCGACCCGCTGATGGGCGCGCGCCCGATGGCGCGTCTGATTCAGGATTCGATCCGTGCCGCGCTCGCCGACGAGCTGCTGTTTGGCCGCCTGCAACATGGCGGGCGCGTCACCGTCGACCTCAATGACGAGGACACCAAGGAAAAAATCAAACTCGTCTTTGCTGACGACGCGCCGGAGGCCGCTGACACCGCCGAAGTGGCGGAGATTCAATCCTCACTCGGTTAAATCAAAAACAACCGGCAGATCAATCGAAAACGCCTGTCCCCGCAGCGATGCGGGGACAGGCGTGACCGGCAGCGCCTTATGCGCCATTTCCAGCGCCGCGTCGTCGAGCAGCCGGTG
>JAISPO010000165.1 GCA_031274855.1 Zoogloeaceae bacterium
GGCTACATGCAGGTAATGCCCTTCTGGCTGAAACTGATCGGCACCCGCGAACAGAATCTCTTTCATCTGCGCATCAACCTGCGCTACGGCTGCACGATCCTGCGTCACTATCTCGACATCGAGAAGGGCGATCTTTACCGCGCGCTAGGCCGCTATAACGGCAGCCTGGGCGCGCCGGAATACCCGAACAAGGTGCGAGCAGCCTGGGAGAAACAGTGGGGCTACAGGGTACAGGATTCAGGTTCCAGGGTTCAGTAAAATCCGAAACCTATACCTTAAAGCGACGCCGACTCTAAGAGGTTCTACATGCTCAAAAAAGTCAATTTACTCGCTGCCGCCAATCAAGCAAGCCTGTTCCAGTATTTGAAAATTGGGCAGCTTAATAAGCATGTGCTTCATGTGCTGCAAGCCGAAAACAGAACACTGGACTTTCACATCCATGAACACTCGGATGAACTGTTTTACGTACTTGAAGGGCGATTCGATATTGAGCTGGATGATGGCTTTGTGCCTTTGGAAACCGGCGACATGGTGATCGTTCCCAAAGGCATTCGTCACCGGCCTGTAGTCAAATCGCGGGTTAAATGCCTGCTGATCGAACTGGATGATACGTTAAACGCCGACAATACCGGCGGGGGTTCTGTCGATTAGCTTGTAGCAACGCTGAACCCTAGCGCATCATGCCTTTCATGCCGCGCAGCATTTTGCCCATGCCGCCCTTGGAAAACTGTTTCATCACTTTCTGAGTCTGCTCAAACTGATTGAGCAGGCGGTTGACTTCCTGCACCTGCACGCCCGCGCCCAGCGCGATGCGCCGCTTGCGGCTGGCTTTGATGAGTTCGGGTTTTGTCCGCTCAGTGGGCGTCATGGAGTTGATGATGCCTTCGGTGCGGCGAATCGCCTTGTCGTCAACCGCGCTGCCAGCCTGCTGAGCCATCTGGCCGAACTGGGCGGGCAGTTTGTCGAGCATGGCCGACAGACCGCCCATTTTGCGCATCTGGCCGATTTGATCTTTGAAGTCGTTGAGATTGAAGCCCTTGCCGGTCTTCATCTTCCTGACCAGATCCTGCGCCTTTTCGTGGTCGACCGTCCGGTGCGCTTCTTCGACGAGGCCAAGGATGTCGCCCATGCCGAGAATGCGCGAGGCCATGCGCTCGGGATGGAATTCTTCGATGCCGGTCAGTTTCTCGCCGATACCGGCAAACTTGAGCGGCTTGCCGGTAATGTGACGCACTGAAAGCGCCGCGCCGCCGCGCGCGTCGCCGTCGAGCTTGGTCAGCACCACGCCGGTCAGGGGCAGCGTCTCGGCAAAGGCTTTGGCGGTGTTAACTGCGTCGTGGCCGAGCATGGCGTCGACCACGAACAGGGTTTCAATCGGGTTCAGCGCGGCGTGCAGATCGCGCACCTCGGCCATCATGACGGCGTCGATGGCCAACCGGCCTGCGGTGTCGACGAACAACACGTCGTGGTAATGCCTCTTCGCGTAGTCGAGCGCCGCCAAGGCGATATCAAGCGGCTTCTGGCCCGCGTCGGCGGGGAAGAAGTCGATACCGGCCTGTTCGGCCACCATTTTCAACTGGTCGATGGCAGCGGGCCGATAGACGTCGCAACTGACCACGAGTACTTTTTTCTTCTGGCGCTCTTTGAGCCATTTGCCCAGCTTGGCGGTGGTCGTAGTTTTGCCGGCCCCTTGCAGGCCCGCCATCAGAATGACTGCGGGCGGCTGCGTGGCAAGATTGAGGCCGGCGCTTTGCCCGCCCATCAGCTCGGTCAGTTCGCGGTGGACAACGCCAATCAGTGCCTGACCCGGCGTCAGGGATCCGACGACTTCCTGACCGACTGCCTTTTCCTTGATGCGGGCGATGAAATCCTTGACCACGGGCAGGCCGACATCGGCTTCCAGCAGGGCCATGCGCACTTCGCGCAGCATTTCCTGAATATTTTCTTCAGTCAGGCGGGCTTGGCCGCGCAGGGTTTTGACGACCTTGGCCAGCCGTTGGGTCAGGTTATCCAACATGGGAATCGTGAAAGAGGAATGGAATCGGGTAGACTTGCGGAATGCCTGTGATTTTACTGCAACTCATCGCTGCCGCCCTTTACATAAGCCTTGCCGCCGTCTCATGGCGCAGCCGCTGGCACGGCCCGGTACTCGACCGGCCACCGGCTCGGCTTGCCCATTGGGAGCGCCTCTGGCTGCTGGTCGCGCTGCTTGCCCACGGCACGGCGCTGGCGGATGGTCTCTTTGCGGGCGGCGTCATGCATTTCAGTTTTTCCATCGCGCTTTCCCTGATCTTCTGGCTGGCGGTCGCCTTTTACTGGATCGAGAGTTTTTACATCCGCATGGGCGGGCTGCAAGTGTTCGTGCTGCCCGCGGCGGTAATCAGCGTCCTGCTGCCCATCGTCTTTCCCGCGCAGCATATGTTGATCAATGCCGATTCGCTGCAATTCCGGGCGCACTTTTTGATCGCCATGCTGGCCTACAGCCTGTTTACGCTGGCGGCGCTGCATGCCATCCTGATGGCAATAGCCGAACAAAGGCTGCATAGCGGCCGCCTGACGCCGCTGCTGGCCAGTCTGCCGCCCCTGCTGGCGATGGAAACCCTGCTGTTCAGGCTGATCAACATCGCTTTCGTGCTGCTGACGCTGACGCTGCTCTCCGGCACCCTGTTTTCCGAATCGCTATTCGGCAAGGCGCTGACCTTTGACCATAAGACGGTCTTTGCTTTCCTGTCCTGGTTTATTTTCGCCTACCTGCTCTGGGGCAGGCATTTCCGCGGCTGGCGGGGCCGCAAGGCATTGCGCTTGACGCTGACCGGCTTTGCCGTGCTGCTGCTGGCCTATGTCGGCAGCCGCTTCGTGCTGGAAGTGCTGCTGAGCCGCGGCTAACCGCCGCGGTCAATGACGTCGCCCATGGACGATATCTCGCTGTCTACCCTCGGCATCACGCTGGCCATTCTGCTGGTCCTTTCCGGGTGTTTTTCGCTGGCTGAAACCGGCATGATGGCGGTCAATCGCTATCGGCTGCGTCATCTGGCCAAGGAAGGGCATAGTGGCGCGAAACTCGCGGTCCGCCTGCTGGGGAAGATCGACAAAACGCTCGGCGTCATTCTCCTCGGCAGCAATCTGACCAACGCGGGCGCGGCGACTTTAGCCAGCATCATTACTATCCAGTTGTTCGGCGAGGAAAAATGGGCGCTCGGCGCCGGTACCCTGATTGTCACCTTCCTGATTCTGGTTTTTTCCGAAATCACCCCCAAGATCATCGGCGCCGCTTACGCCGACCGCCTCGCGCCGGTGCTCGGCTTTGTGCTCTGGCCACTGCTGCGCGCGGTATATCCGGTGGTCTGGTTCATCAATTTGTTTGCCGCCGGGCTGATCAAGCTGTTCCGCCTGAAACGGGGATCGAGCGAGGAGGCGATGCAGCTTTCCCCGCAGGAACTGCGCGCGCTGGTGCTGGAATCGCGGGGCATTCCCGTCCAGCACCGCGATATTCTGGCCAATCTGTTCGAGATGGAACAGGTGACGGTCGAAGACATCATGGCGCCGCGCAACGAAATCGAGTCGATTGACCTCAAGGCCCCGATTGAGGACATCCAGTTACAACTGGCGACCAGCTACCATACCCGCCTGCCTGTGGTATCCGGCGACCCGAGCAATGTCATCGGCATCCTGCACCAGCGCCGCCTGCTGGCCAGCGCCTTGCGCGGCCCGCTTGACGTCGACGCCTTGCGCGAGCAACTGGTCGAACCCTATTTCATACCGGCAACCACGCCGGTTTATGCCCAACTCCAGTTTTTCCGCGACAATCGCCAGCGGCTGGGGCTGGTCGTCGACGAATACGGCGAATTGCTCGGACTGGTGACGCTGGAAGACATCATTGAGGAAATCGTCGGCAAATTCACCACCAGCCAGCCGGGCGCGGCGGCTGAATTCGCCTGGGAGCCGGACGGCACCGTACTGGTAGACGGCAGCCATAGCCTGCGCGAACTGAACCGCCTGCTGGCGCTGCGCCTGCCGCTTGACGGCCCGAAAACCCTGAGCGGCCTGATTATTGAGCATTTGCAGGAAATCCCCGAATCCGGCATTTGCATGCGCATTGCCGGTGTTGGCATGGAAATTGTTCAGGCCCAGTACCGCCGGATCAAAATCGTCAAGCTGTTCCGTCCCGTGAAATTCGGCCCATAAGTACCTGTATGGAAAAACAATCATCTTTACAAATATTAGCCGCGCAGGCATTATCCGGCTGATACGTCTTCCGAACTTCATTATCGACATCCATGGCAGTAGCGACTCCAGTCATTCTCGGCGGGCTTGCCCGGGCACTCGTCCAGCAGGATCATCTCAAGGAAGATGAAGCCGGGCGCATCACGGCGAACGCCAGCCTCGAAGCGGGCGGCTTCGTAGGCCAGCTGGTCGCCGCCGGACGCATGTCAGCGCGTGATATCGCGCTATTCGCCGCGCGGACCTTCGGTTACCCCCTGCTGGATCTGAGCGCCGTCTCGACCGAATATCTGGGCGTCAATATTATTGACCGCCGGATTATGGAGAATCATCAGGTCGTCGCCCTGTTCCAGCGCGGCAACCGGCTCGCGGTTGCCTTTGCCGATCCCACCAACCTGCAAGCCATTGACGAAATCAGCTTTCAGACCGGCATGACGGTAGCTCCGGTCGTCGTCGAGTGGAACAAGCTGGCTTCCATTTTGTCCATCTCCGAAAAATCGGGGCCTTCCCTGCGCGATTTGGTCGGCGAGGAAAATCTGGATGACAGCAGCGCCATCGATACAGTTGTAACGACTGAAGCCTCAAGCGATGTCGAAGACGCGCCGGTTATCAAGTTTGTCGAAAAGATTCTGAACGATGCCATCGCCGAAGGCGCGTCCGATATTCATTTCGAACCCTACGAGAAGTACTACCGGATCCGCTTCCGCATCGATGGCACTTTGCGCGAGATCGTTCAGCCGCCGATGGCAATCAGGGAGAAGGTCGCGTCGCGTATCAAGGTCATCTCCCGCCTCAATATCGCGGAAAAGCGCGTTCCGCAGGATGGCCGGATGAAGCTGGCGGTCTCCAAAACCAAGGCCATCGACTTTCGCGTCAGCACCCTGCCGACCCTGCA
>JAISPO010000144.1 GCA_031274855.1 Zoogloeaceae bacterium
GCAGTGGATGGCACCATGAAGAAACGCCTGCACGGGAAAAGCATCACCGGCCAAGCCCACATCAAAACCGGTACGCTTGAAGGCGTCAAAACCCTCGCCGGTTACGTCCTCGACAAAAATGGCCGCCAGCAAATCGTGGTGTTTTTCATCAACCACTCCAACGCCCAAGCCGCCGAACCCGCCCAAGACGCCCTGCTGACTTGGATCTACGAGGGTAGTAGTTACTGAATCCTGTAGTCAGGCAGCGCTTCGCACTTTAGCCCATCTCAAAGTCTTCCGGGGACTCGATGACTTTGCTCTCTTTCGGCGTAAAGCGGCACGCCGGTGGGCCGCCTGAATCATGGGGGAGTCAATAAGGATGCGCCCCAATTCAGCCTCGCCAGCAAGCGCTTGGACAATACGATCCCATATGCCGCTATCGCACCAACGAATGCAGCGCATATAAGTCGAATGCCAGTTGCCAAGTTCGGCGGGCAAATGACTCCACGGGGAATTGGTACGCGCAATCCAGAACACCGCTTCAACAAAGAGACGGTTGTCCTTGGCTCTCCGGCCCAGGCTGCCTGCCCTGCCGGGCAGCAACGGCTCGATTTTGCTCCACTGCATATCTGTCAGCATGGATATTTCCTTATTCCAGCGCACCGCTGATCACCGTGTTGATAGTGGCTGTGGCAATGACCGTATCCGGCCACCCCCAAGTAACACACTTTCATTATTTAACCATTAAATTAATACTTGTAATTGCTAAAATATTATCCCTTTGTATTTAATGGAATTTTTTATGCCCCGCCCTCAGGGAGCGGAAGCGCAAAGCAAAATCATCGGCTGCCATAGCGCGATTGAGTACCGGTCAGCGTACCCGTTGCGGGCACATGTTTATGGGGTGAAAAATCGTCCGGCCAGGTCTTTCAGTTCACACACTCGTAACAACGCTTCCAGCCGCTTGGCGGATGTTTGGCGGCGCGGCAGGTTGTTGTAGCGGGCGATGATGAGTTCGTTTTTCATTGAGTGTTCCCATCCGACCAGTTCGGTGACGCTGACTTGATAGCCGTGGGCTTCGAGTTGCAGGCAGCGCAAAACGTTGGTCAGGTGACTGCCGAATTCGCGGGTGTGCAGCGGACGGCGCCAGATTTCGACGAGGGGATTGCCGAGCGCGCGCGACTTGTTTTTGTTGAGCGCGGCAGCAACTTCGGCTTGGCAGCAGGGGACGAGGACAATATGCGGGGCGCGTTTGTTCAGCGCGAAACGGATGGCATCGTCGGTCGCGGTATCGCAGGCGTGAAGCGCGGTGACGATATCGACTTGCGCGGGCAGCAGTTCCGATGTACTGGCTTGCTCCGCCCGCAGATCGAGAAAGCTCATGCCGGTAAAGCCGAGCCGAGCGGCGAGCGCGTGAGAGCGTTCGACCAGTTCGGCGCGTGTTTCGATGCCGTAAATATGGCCGCCGGGCGCTTGCTCCCTGAAATACAGATCGTGCAGGATGAAACCGAGATAGGATTTTCCGGCGCCGAAATCGACCAGCCGGAGATCGGCATGATCGGCGCGAATTTCCACGAGCAAAGGCTCGATGAACTGATAGAGGTGATAGACCTGCTTGAGCTTGCGGCGGCTGTCCTGATTCATTTTGCCGTCGCGGGTCAGGATGTGCAGTTCTTTGAGCAGTTCCGTGGATTGGTTGGGGCGTATTTCGTGCATGGCAAGAAGATGAGTTGCTGGCAGACGCAATGTACGCGCCGCCGCGCCGAAAGTCATGTCCTGGGCTGACCGGCAGTCCAGCAGCCCTTTATGGAATTTTCCACAACTTATATTCGTGCCGGATTTTGCCAGTGCGAGTAGTATCCGTGCCACCCAATCAGACCACCGCTCGGTGAGATATCGTCAGAGGAGTGCAGCATGTCCGGAAACAACCCGTACGAACTCGGTCTCGACAAGAACGTAGCCAATTTCGTCCCCCTGTCCCCGCTGAGCTATCTGGCCCGCTCGGCCTTCGTCTATCCGAAGCGAACTTCGATTATTCAGGGAAAGCGCCGTTACACCTGGCAGGAAACCTATAGCCGCTGCCGCCGCTTGGCGTCGGCGCTGCGCAGTCATGGCATCGGCAAGAGCGATACCGTTGCCGTCATGTTGCCCAACACTGCGCCCATGTATGAGTGTCATTTCGGCATCCCTATGACCGGGGCTGTCCTCAACACGCTGAACACGCGGCTGGATGCCGAGGCGCTTGCCTTCATGCTCCAGCACGGCGAAGCGAAAGTTCTGATTACCGACCCCGAATTCTCGCCCGCGATCAAGCAGGCGCTGGAACTGCTGACCGGCCCGAAACCGCTGGTGATCGACTCGCTCGATCCTGATTTCACCGGCGGCGAACGATTGGGTGTTACCGATTACGAATCCTTCCTGGCCGGAGGTTCGCCCGATTTCGCATGGTCGCTGCCGGACGACGAGTGGGACGCCATCGCGCTCAATTACACCTCCGGCACGACAGGCAACCCCAAGGGCGTCGTCTATCACCATCGTGGCGCTTATCTCAACGCGGCCAGCAACATCATCTCCTCGGCCATGCCGCCGCATACGGTTTACCTGTGGACGCTGCCGATGTTCCATTGCAACGGCTGGTGTTTCCCGTGGACCATGGCCGCCAATGCCGGTACCAGCGTCTGCCTGCGCAAAATAGACCCAGCCATAATTTTCGGCCTGATCCGCGAACACCAAGTCACCTACATGTGCGGCGCGCCCATCGTCTATGGCATGTTGATCAACGCGCCTGATGAGATCAAAGCCGGTATTCAACACCCAGTAAACGCCCTGATCGCCGGCGCCGCGCCGCCGGCTGCCATCATCGAAGGCGCCGAGCGCATGGGCTTCAGCATCACCCATGTTTACGGCCTCACCGAAACTTACGGCCCCGCCTCGGTCTGCGCCAAACATCCAGAGTGGGATCAGCTCTCGGTCGAAATGCGCGTCGCCCGCAATGGCCGCCAAGGCGTGACTTACCACATGCAGGAAACCATCACCGTGCTGGACCCGCTCACCATGGAGCCTGTCCCCTGGGATGGCGAGACGATGGGCGAAATCATGTTCCGTGGCAACATCGTCATGAAGGGCTACCTCAAGAACGCCAAAGCCTCGCAGGAAGCGTTTGCCGGCGGTTGGTTCCACACCGGCGACATCGCGGTCGTTCACAGCGACGGCTATGTCAAAATCAAGGATCGCTCGAAAGA
>JAISPO010000085.1 GCA_031274855.1 Zoogloeaceae bacterium
CTGAGCATCTGATCCTTGTAGTGGGAAATCTGGTCGCGTTCCGGCAACTGCCAGGTAACGCCCAAGGCGCGGCCGCGCGGCACGATGGTGACTTTGTGCACGGGGTCGGTGCCCGGCAGCATTTTGGCGACGACCGCATGACCGGACTCGTGGTAGGCAGTGGCCTTGCGCTCGTCCTCGGTCATCACCATGGAGCGGCGCTCGGCGCCCATGTAAATCTTGTCCTTGGCGCGTTCGAAATCGTCCATGTCGACCAGACGCTTGCTGGCGCGGGCGGCGAACAATGCGGCCTCGTTGACCAGATTGGCCAGGTCAGCGCCGGAGAAACCCGGTGTGCCGCGAGCCAGCACCATCGCGTCGACATCAGTGCCCAGCGGCACCTTGCGCATATGCACTTTGAGGATTTGCTCGCGGCCACGAATGTCCGGCAGCGGCACGACCACTTGACGGTCGAAGCGGCCCGGACGCAGCAGCGCCGGATCGAGCACGTCGGGGCGGTTGGTGGCGGCAATCACAATCACACCGACCGAAGCCTCAAAGCCGTCCATTTCGACCAGCAACTGGTTGAGCGTTTGTTCGCGCTCGTCGTTGCCGCCGCCCAAGCCCGCGCCGCGCTGGCGGCCAACGGCGTCGATTTCGTCAATGAAAATAATGCAGGGCGAAGCCTTCTTGGCCTGATCGAACATGTCGCGCACCCGCGCCGCGCCGACGCCGACAAACATTTCCACGAAGTCGGAACCGGAAATGCTGAAAAACGGCACCTTGGCTTCACCGGCAATCGCGCGCGCCAGCAGGGTCTTACCGGTGCCCGGACTGCCGACCATGAGTACGCCGCGCGGAATGCGTCCGCCCAGCTTCTGGAATTTGGAGGGATCGCGCAGAAAGTCGACCAGTTCGCTGACTTCCTCTTTCGCTTCTTCGCAACCGGCGACATCGGCCAACGTTACGGTATTGTTGTTCTCGTCGAGCATCCTCGCCTTGCTCTTGCCGAAGGAGAAGGGGCCGCCGCGGCCGCCGCCCTGCATCTGGCGCATGAAGAAAACCCATACGCCGATCAAAAGCAGCATCGGGAACCAGGACACAAAGACGTTCATCAGGAAAGATTGCTCATCGTCGGGCTTGGCAACGACCTGGACATTGTTCTTGAGCAAATCCGAGACCAGCCAGAGGTCGGACGGCGCATAGGCCGTGACCTTGCGGCCATCAGCCGTGGTGGCTTCCAGTGTGCGGCCCTGAATGACGACTTTGACGATATGTCCCTGCTTCACTTCCTCAAGGAACTGCGAGTAGTCGATCGAGGACTGCGTCACCTGACGGTTGTTGAACTGGTTGAAGACCGTCATCAGGATGACCCCGATTACCATCCAGGCCGCAAGACTTTTGAATAAATTATTCAAGGTGTTATTCCACTCTCTGCTTATGCTGCGTCGAATCTGCTGATTTTAGAGCCGATTCCCCATGTCTGCAAACCGGCTCAGGCGCGTTTGCGCCGTCCGAGCAGGTAGGTTTCCGCGCTTCTGTCGCGCGACGCGGCAGGTTTGCGCACCAGCAGGCTTTCGAACGTATCGGCAATTTCCTTGCGCAATTCCATGAAGCCTGCCCCCTGAAATACCTTGACCAGCATGTCGCCGCCGGTCCTCAAATGCTGGCGGGCAAAATCGAGCGTCAATTCGGCCAAATACATCACCCGCGCATCATCCGACGCGGCGATACCCGACATATTGGGCGCCATGTCCGATAAAACAAGATCGACCATGCGCCCGGCCAGCGCGGATTGCAGCTTTGCCAGCGTCGCATCCTCGCGGAAGTCGCCCTGAATGAACTCGACACCGGAAAGCGGCGTCATTTCCAGCAGGTCGAGCGCAATCAGCTTGCCGTGCGGCTGAATGCGCCGCGCCGCGTACTGGCACCAACTGCCGGGCGTCGCGCCGAGGTCGACTACGGTCAGGCCGGGGCGCAGCAGATGGTCTTTTTCGTCGATCTCCATCAGCTTGAACACGGCACGCGAGCGCCAGCCCTCCTTCTGCGCGCGCAGCACATAGGGATCGTTGACGTGCTCGTTCATCCACGCCTTGCTTTTCTTGTGCTGACGGCTTTTTTGGGTCATCGCGCTAGAATGGCAACATGATGATTGAAGAATTGACACCCGAACAGCGCCGCGCCCTGCGCGCCACCGCCCACCACCTGCATCCCGTCGTTACTGTCGCCGGCAAGGGCTTGACCGATGCCGTGTTGAAGGAAATTGACCGTTCCCTGAAAGCGCATGAGCTTATCAAGGTCAAGCTGCAAGGCATCGCGCGGGACGAACGCGCTGCCCTGTTGGTTGAAATCTGCCAGCGGCTCGACTGCGCTCCTGTGCAGCATATCGGCAACATCCTGATCCTGTGGCGGGAAAAACCGGCGGAATCGCCTGCCGCCGCAACGCCGCGCTCCCGCAAACCCGCGACCAAAAAACAAGCCGCCGCCGCTCAGGAAAAAGCGCCCCGCCGCCGCCTTACTCGTACCTGACGTCGAGGATTTCGTATTCGCGCCGCCCGCCCGGCGTTTGCACTTCGGCGACATCGCCCGCAAACTTGCCGATCAGCGCCCGCGCCACGGGTGAGCTCAGGGAAATTTTGTTCTGCTTGAGATCAGCCTCGTCATCGCCGACGATCTGGTAGCGGACGGTCTGGCCGCTATCCATATCCTCAAGGTTGACCGTCGCGCCGAACACCACGCGGCCATCGGCATCCAGCGCCGCCGGATCAATGATTTGCGCGTTGGCGAGCTTGCTCTCGACTTCGGCAATGCGCCCCTCAATGAAGCCCTGCCGCTCCTTGGCCGCGTCGTACTCAGCGTTTTCGGACAAATCGCCATGCGATCTCGCCTCGGCAATGGCGGCCACTGCCGCGGGCCGGTCGACGGTCTTCAGACGTTTCAATTCTTCGCGCAGCAGCTCGGCGCCGCGCAGGGTAATCGGAATTTTGCTCATTGCAGTTCGGTATGCAGTGCTTGCAGCGCGTAGGTTTCAAGGCCCGCGTGACGCATCCCCTGACAGGCCGCCAAGCCGCCTTCCACGGTCGTGTACAGCGTCACCTTCTGGGCCAGCGCCGAGGTGCGGATCGAGCGGGAATCGACAATCGCCGCGCGTTTTTCCTCCACCGTATTGACGATGAAGGCAATCTCGTTGTTCTTGATCATGTCCACGATGTGCGGCCGGCCTTCATTGACCTTGTTCACCACCGCCACCGGCACACCGGCTTCGGCGATGGCGGCAGCCGTGCCGCGCGTCGCCAGCAGCGTGAAGCCCAGTTCATGCAGTTGCCGCGCAACGATGATCGACTTCGCGCGGTCGGCGAGCTTGACGCTGATGAAGGCTTTGCCCGACTTCGGCAGCCGCGTACCGGAGGCGACTTGCGACTTGACGAAAGCCTCGCCGAAGCTGCGGCCCACGCCCATCACCTCGCCGGTGGATTTCATTTCCGGGCCGAGAATGGTATCGACGCCGGGGAATTTGATGAAGGGGAACACCGCCTCCTTGACCGAGAAATAGGGCGGAATCACTTCCTTGGTCACGCCCTGCTCGGCCAGACTGCGGCCCGCCATGCAACGCGCGGCGATTTTTGCCAGCGACATGCCGGTGGCCTTGGAAACGAAAGGCACGGTGCGCGAAGCGCGCGGATTCACTTCCAATACATAGACCACGGCATCCTTGCCCTGACCCGGAATGGCAAACTGGACATTCATCAGGCCGCAGACATTGAGGCCCTTCGCCATCATTTCGGTCTGGCGGCGCAACTCGTCCTGAATCGACTGCGGCAGCGTATAGGGCGGCAGTGAACAAGCCGAGTCGCCCGAATGCACGCCGGCCTGTTCGATGTGCTCCATGATGCCGCCGATGATGACCTGCTTGCCATCGGAAAGGGCATCGACGTCGACTTCGGTAGCGTCGTTGAGGAAGCGGTCGAGCAGTACCGGCGAATCGTTGGAAACCTTGACGGCTTCGCGCATGTAGCGTTCGAGGTCTTTTTCCTCATGCACGATTTCCATGGCGCGGCCACCCAGCACATAGGAGGGCCGCACGACCAGCGGATAGCCGATTTCGGCGGCGAGGCGGAGAGCATCGGCCTCGGTACGCGCCGTGCGGTTGGGCGGCTGGCGCAGGCCGAGATCGTTGAGCAGCTTCTGGAAACGCTCGCGGTCTTCGGCGGCGTCGATCATGTCCGGCGTGGTGCCGATGATGGGCACGCCATTGGCTTCCAGATCACGGGCGCGCTTCAGCGGCGTCTGTCCGCCGAACTGGACGATGACACCGGCCGGTTGCTCGACATGCACGATTTCGAGAATATCTTCCAGCGTCAACGGCTCGAAATAGAGGCGATCCGAAGTGTCATAGTCGGTGGATACGGTCTCTGGATTGCAGTTGACCATGATGGTCTCGTAGCCGTCCTCGCGCATCGCCAGCGCCGCATGAACGCAGCAGTAGTCGAACTCAATGCCCTGACCGATGCGGTTGGGACCGCCGCCGAGTACCATGATCTTCTGCTTGCCGGTCGGCCGCGCTTCGCACTCCTCCTCGTAAGTGGAGTACATGTAAGCCGTTGAGGTGGCGAACTCGGCCGCGCAGGTATCGACGCGCTTGAACACCGGACGCACGCCTAATACGTGCCGCCGCGCGCGCACCGCGCTTTCGGTGATGCCGAGCAGATTGCCGATGCGCCGGTCGGAAAAACCCTTGCGCTTGAGGCCGCGCAACTCGTCAGCGGTGAAGCTTTCCAGCTTGCGGGCGGCAAGCTCGCCTTCGATATGCACGATATCCTCGATCTGCACCAGAAACCAGGGGTCAATTTTGGTCAGATTGAAAACTTCGCCGAAAGTGAAACCGGTACGGAAGGCTTGGCCGACATACCAGATGCGCTGCGCGCCCGGACTGGACAACTCGTGAGCGATTTCTTCGCGCGTCGCGTCGATTTCGTCGAGGCCATAGACGCTGACTTCCAGCCCGCGCAAAGCCTTCTGCAGCGATTCCTGAAAAGTGCGCCCGATGGCCATCACCTCGCCGACCGACTTCATTTGCGTGGTCAGGCGGTCGTTGGCGGCGGGGAACTTCTCGAAGGCGAAGCGCGGCACCTTGGTGACGACGTAATCAATCGACGGCTCGAAGGAGGCTGGCGTCGCGCCGCCGGTAATGTCGTTTTTCAGCTCGTCGAGGGTGAAGCCGACCGCCAGCTTGGCGGCGATTTTGGCAATCGGGAAACCGGTCGCCTTCGACGCCAGCGCCGAAGAACGCGACACGCGCGGATTCATTTCAATGACGATCATCCGGCCATCTTTCGGATTGATCGCGAACTGGACATTCGAGCCACCGGTATCGACGCCGATCTCGCGCAACACCGCAATGCTGGCGTCGCGCATGATCTGGTATTCCTTGTCGGTTAGCGTCTGCGCGGGCGCAACGGTGATCGAGTCGCCGGTATGCACGCCCATCGGGTCGAAGTTCTCGATGGAGCAGATGATGATGCAGGTGTCGTGCCGGTCGCGCACGACCTCCATCTCAAACTCTTTCCAGCCGAGCAGCGATTCCTCGATCAGCAGCTCCTTGGTCGGGCTGGCTTCGAGACCGCGCTTGCAAATCTCGACGAACTCTTCCTGATTGTAGGCAATGCCGCCGCCGCTGCCGCCCATCGTGAAGGACGGACGAATGATCGCCGGAAAACCAAGCGCAGCCTGCACCTGCTGGGCTTCTTCCATACTATGCGCGATGGCCGAGCGGGCGGAACCGAGGCCGATTTTCGTCATCGCCTGCTTGAACTTTTCGCGGTCTTCGGCTTTGTCGATGGCCTCTTTGGTCGCGCCTATCATCTCGACGCCGTACTTTTCCAGCACGCCGTGCTTGGCGAGATCGAGCGCGCAGTTGAGCGCCGTCTGGCCGCCCATGGTCGGCAGCAGCGCGTCGGGCCGCTCTCTGGCGATGATGTTCTCAATCACCTGCCAGGTAATCGGCTCGATATAAGTCACATCGGCCATGCCCGGATCGGTCATGATGGTCGCCGGATTCGAGTTGACCAGAATGACCTTGTAGCCCTCCTCGCGCAGCGCCTTGCACGCCTGCGCGCCGGAATAGTCGAACTCGCACGCCTGCCCGATGATGATCGGGCCCGCGCCAATGATGAGAATGCTGTGAAT
>JAISPO010000177.1 GCA_031274855.1 Zoogloeaceae bacterium
CGCGATCAACAGCGCCTGCTGACCAGCATTCCTGGGGTCGGGGAACGTGTCAGCACCTATTGTCTGGCGTGGTTGCAAGCGGAGCGATTCGATGACGTACGACAGGCCGTTGCTTTCGTTGGACTCTCACCGAGTCATCGTCAATCGGGTGACTCGGTACGAGGCAAGAGTCACGTCAGCAAAATCGGTCATGCACGACTGCGCAAGGTGCTATACCTGCCGGCGATGTCGGCGGCCCGATGTAACCCAGCGGCCAGCGCACTTTGCTCGCGGCTGAAAGCGCGAGCAAAGCCGGGCAAGGCGATCCTTTGCGCTGTCATGCGAAAACTGATTCATTGGATGCTCGGTGTTCTGAAATCCGGGCAGCCCTTCAATGTCAATTTGGCCCTTGCAAAAGGTTGATCAACACAGTATCTGCGAAAGCGGGAATCCAAGGACTTGCATGGAAGTTGCGGGGAAGCGACGCCAAACCCAACGTCCATGGATTCCCGCCAAAAACACGCGGGAACGACGAGGGGGCCTGCGACTGCGCTTCGCTTGCGCAGAATGACGGAGGAAATCAGTATTTGTTTTTGAAACCCTGATGGCAGTCGCGGCAGGATTTTTCGACGGCTTGGAATGCGGCTTCGGCTTCTTTGGCGTCTTCGGTGCCTGCGATGGCAAGCAGTTTATCGGTAGCGGTCAGGAAAGCCTGACGTTGGGCTTCGAATTCTGCGGGTTTCGACCAGACTTCACCTTTTGAGTGGCTTGGGGGGTACTGGGTATCGGGGCCGAAGTATTGCCAGGGGCGGTCGCGCAGGGCTTTGACCTTTTCGGCTTGCGCGGCGAAGCGTTGCGGGTCGTAGGCGTTGTCGCGCAGCATGACGCCCATGGGTTCGAACTCGCGGAGCAGTTCTTTGAAAATGGCGCGGCGGTGGGCGACCGGTTGACCGGGGCGGGTGTCTTCGGGTTCGCCGCCGCAGGCGGAGAGCAGGAGGGCGGGAAGCAGGGCGAAAGTAAACAGGCGGGGCATGGGATGATGGGTTGAAGGGTTAAAAAAAAGCGCGCGGCAGCAACGCCGCGCGCGGGGGAAGACGGTGCCGAATCAGAGTTCTTTGGCGTGTTCGGCGAGATATTTGGCGACGCCGGACGAGTCGGCTTTCATGCCGGCTTTGCCGCGCTGCCAGCCGGCGGGGCAGACTTCGCCGTGTTCTTCGGTGAATTGCAGGGCATCGACCATGCGCAGCATTTCGTCGATGTTGCGACCGAGCGGCAGGTCATTGACAACTTGGTGGCGAACGATACCGGCCTTGTCGATCAGGAAGGAGCCGCGGAAAGCGACGCCGGCGGCAGCGAATTCGACATCGTAAGCTTGGCAAATGGCGTGCTTGATGTCGGCGACCAGCGGATATTGAACTTGACCGATGCCGCCTTTTTCGACCGGCGTGTTTTTCCATGCGAGATGGGTGAATTGGGAGTCGATGGAACAGCCGATGACTTCGACATTGTGCTTTTTGAATTCAGCGAGCCGGTGATCGAAGGCAATCAGTTCGGAGGGGCAGACGAAAGTGAAGTCGAGCGGGTAGAAGAACAGGACGACGTATTTGCCCTTGTAGTCCGAGAGCTTGAGATCCTTGATTTCGTTGTTGCCGAAGACCGCAGTGGCGGTGAAATCGGGGGCGGGTTTACTGACGAGAACAGCCATGTTGCACTCCTTGCGGGTTCAGGATTGGGGTTAGAAATTATGGCGCTTTAAGCGCCGAACGCCGAATTTTACCCTATTCAGGCAGTCGGATATTGCTCAAAATTTTGATACGCGCCTGAGCCGGATTCGATGATGACCTGATCGACCCGCGCATGGGGCGGCCCTCGCTTGGCCCAGGCGATGATGGCGGCGATGGCTTCGGCATCGCCGGAGACGGTGGCTTCGACACTGCCGTCGCGGCGGTTGCGCACCCAACCGGCGATGTTCAGCCGCCGCGCCTCGACCGCCATGCCATACCGGTAGCCGACGCCTTGCACCTGCCCGATGATGATGAGCCGCTTAACTTCGTTCATTTGACTTTCATGCCCGCGGTAGCGCCGGTATCGGGCGCAAGCAGGAAGAGGCCGGGGGTTTTGCCTTCGGCATCGGAGGCGGCCAGCACCATGCCTTCGCTGAGGCCGAATTTCATTTTGCGCGGCGCCAGATTGGCAACCATAACCGTCAGGCGGCCAACCAGCGTGGCCGGATCGTAGGCCGATTTAATGCCGGCAAATACTTGACGCGTGCCGAGCGGGCCGACATCAAGCGTGAGCTTGAGAAGTTTTTCCGCGCCTTCGACCTGTTCGGCGTTGGCAATGCGCGCCACGCGCAGGTCGACTTTGTTGAAGTCGTCGATTGAGATTTCCGGCGTGTCGCTGCTGGTGGTTTTCGCCATTGGTTCGACAGGCGCTGGCGCGGGGGGCGCGGCTTCCAGCGTTTCGCGGTTGGCTTCGACCAGCGCTTCGATCTGTTGCGGGTCGATGCGCTGCATCAAGTGCTCGTAGGCATTGATGTGATTGGGCGTCCCGGCCAGATCGCTCCACATGAAATCGCGCGACATGCCGAAAAGTTCGCGGGCGACGCGGGCCGTCAGCGCCGGCAGCACCGGACGCAGGAGGATGGACAACACATAGAAGCCATGCAGGGCGTCCGAACAAACGGTTTGCAGCTTGATGCGCTTGGTTTCGTCCTTGGCCAGATTCCACGGCTCGGCAGTGGCAATCGTGCCGTTGATGCGGTCGGCCAGCGCCATGATGTCGCGCAACGCGCGGCCATAGTCGCGTGACTCGTAGGAGGCGGCGATGGCCTTGCCGCTGTCGAGCGCGATTTCGATATGCTCGCCGACATTGCCGAAGGCCAATTTGCCGTCGAAGAACTTGGTCAGGAAACCGGCGCAGCGGCTGGCGATGTTGATGTATTTGCCGATCAGGTCGCTATTCACCCGCGCCGCGAAATCGGTCAGATTGAGGTCAATATCCTCCATCGAGCCGTTGAGCTTGGCGGCGAAGTAGTAGCGCAGCCACTCAGGGTTGAGACCCTGAACCAGATAACTTTCCGCGGTGATAAAGGTGCCGCGCGACTTGCTCATCTTCGCGCCGTCGACGGTGAGAAAGCCATGCGGGAAGATCGCCGTCGGCGTGCGGTAACCGGCATGTTCGAGTTCGGCAGGCCAGAACAGCGCGTGGAAATAGAGACTGTCCTTGCCGATGAAGTGATAAAGCTCGGTCTGCGAGTCGACGCCCCAGTATTCGTCGAAGTCCAGCTTGCGCTTGATGCATAGATTCTTGAACGAACCCATGTAGCCGATCGGCGCGTCCAGCCAGACGTAGAAAAACTTGCCGGGCGCATCGGGAATCTCGAAGCCGAAATAAGGCGCGTCGCGCGAGATATCCCAGTCGGTCAGCTTTTGTTCGCCGGGCTTGCCCAGCCATTCTTGCAGCTTGTTGGCGGC
>JAISPO010000083.1 GCA_031274855.1 Zoogloeaceae bacterium
CGGCAGGCATCGTTGCCGACTTCCTCGCGCAGTTCGCGCAGGGTGACGAAGCTGCCGGCGCGGGTGGACATCGACACTTTGACGCCATCGCGGAACAGGCTGACGAACTGCACCAGCGCCACATTCATGCGCCCGGGATCGAAGCCGAGCGCCTGCAAAGCCCCTTTGACTCTGGCGATGTAGCCGTGATGATCGGCCCCCCAGATGTCGATGACGCGATCAAAGCCGCGCTCGAACTTGTTGGCGTGGTAGGCGATATCCGAGGCGAAATAGGTGTAGAGGCCGTTGTCGCGCTGAACGACGCGATCCTTCTCGTCACCGAAGGCGGTTGAGCGGAACCACTTGGCGCCGTTCTGCAAGTAGATGTGGCCGCGCTTTTCGAGTTCGGCGACCACTTTGGCGACCATGCCGGTATCGTAAAGCGAGCGTTCCGAAAACCAGCAGTCAAACCGGACGCCATGGGCTTCCAGATCTTCGCGGCAATCGGCAAGCTGCTCGGTCAGCGCGTGCTGATGCACATAGCCCCACTCCGGCCCAAGCAGATTTTTAGCGGAGGCAATCAGGCTGTCGAGATGCTGTTCGAGCTGCTCTTTTTCTTCAGGCGTGCAAACGCTGACTGGCGCTGCCGAAGCGCCCGCCAGCACCGCTGCCGCCGGACGCAGATAGCGGTCGCCGTGCGCGTCGCGGATCTGCTGCGCCATGTCGCGCACGTAGTCGCCCTGATAGGCGTTGGGCGGGAAAGACACCTGCTCGCCGAACAATTCCAGATAACGCAGCCAGGTGGACAGGGCCAGAATATCCATCTGCCGGCCCGCGTCATTGACGTAATACTCGCGGCAAACCTCGTTACCGGCGAAGGCCAGCAGGCTGGCGAGGCTCGCGCCGTAGGCCGCGCCGCGGCCGTGGCCGACATGCAGCGGGCCGGTCGGGTTGGCCGAAACAAACTCGACTTGAATCTTGCGGCCCGTCGACGCGCCGCGGCCATAATCCGCGCCCTGCGCCAGCACATCCTTGACGACGCCGGTTTTGGCGGACGGGGCCAGACGGAAGTTGATGAAGCCCGCGCCGGCCACTGTTATCGTCTCAATCAGCGGCGAGACGGGCAATTCGCGGGCCAGCCGCTCGGCGATTTTGCGCGGGTTTTCCTTGAGCGCTCGCGCCAACTGCATTGCCAGATTGCTGGCGAAATCGCCGTGATTCGGGTCGCGGGGCCGTTCGAGCTGGATATCGCAATCGACGGCGGCGTCAGGCGCGACGCTTGCCAGCGCGGCGCGTAACAGCTCGGTCAGATGGGTTTTGGGGTCCGATGACATCGGGATTCTCTTGGGGCAAAACAATATTATAACGGGCCGATTCTGAGCAAACCCTTCCGGCACTGGCAGAAAGCAGGCAAAATCCGTAAGTTTCCATTGCTTGCGTGCGGCCATCTTGCATCTTTTCCGCCTTGCCAAAATTATTCGCGTCTGTCTCGGCCACGGTCTCGACCAGCTGATTCTCGCGCACGACCCAAACAACCGGCTTGCCCGCTGGAGTGGCCGCCTGCTTTTTTGGCGCGACCTCTCCGCGCCACGCGCCGTCCGGCTGCGGCTGGCGCTGGAATCGCTGGGGCCGATTTTCGTCAAGTTCGGCCAGATGCTGTCCACTCGCCGCGACCTGTTGGCAGACGACCTCGCCGATGAGTTGGCCAAGTTGCAGGATCAAGTGCCGCCTTTCCCCTCGGCGCTGGCGCTGGCTGAACTGGAAAAAGCCTACGGAAAACCGGCGAGCGAAGTCTTTAGCGCCTTCGAAGCCGAGCCGGTAGCTTCCGCCTCGGTGGCGCAAGTCCATTTCGGCACCCTGCCCAATGGCCGCGCGGTGGCGGTCAAAATTCTGCGCCCGGGCATCGCGCCGGTCATCAATCACGACATTGGCTTGCTCAATGCCCTTGCCGGTCTGCTTGAGCGGCTGTGGGCGGACGGCAGGCGGCTGAAGCCGCGTGAAGTCGTCGCCGAGTTCGCCAAGCATCTGGACGACGAGCTGGACTTGATGCGCGAGGCGGCCAACTGCTCGCAGTTGCGCCGCAACTTCACCGCCTCGCCGCTGCTGCAAGTTCCTGAAGTTTACTGGGATTGGTGCACGCCTTCAGTGATGGTCATGGAGCGCATGAACGGTGTGCCGGTTGCCCAAATCGAGCGCCTGCGCGCCGCCGGTATCGACCTCAAAAAACTGGCCCGCGCCGGTGTTGAAATCTTTTTCACTCAAGTGTTCCGCGACGGCTTTTTCCACGCCGATATGCATCCGGGCAATATTCTGGTCGCCGATGACGGGCGTTATGTGGCGCTTGATTTCGGCATCATGGGCACGCTTAACGAGGTGGACAAAAACTATCTCGCCATCAACTTCCTCGCCTTCTTCCGGCGCGATTACCATCGCGTTGCCACCGCCCACATCGAATCCGGCTGGGCGCCCAAAGACACTCGCGCCGACGAACTGGAAGCCGCCGTGCGCGCCGTCTGCGAGCCGGTTTTCGACCGGCCGCTCAAGGACATTTCTTTCGGCCATGTGCTGCTGCGCCTGTTCCAGACCTCGCGCCGCTTCAATGTCGAAATTCAACCGCAACTGGTGCTGTTGCAAAAAACCCTGCTCAACATTGAAGGCCTGGGCCGCCAACTCGACCCCGAACTCGATCTCTGGGATACGGCCAAGCCCTTCCTCGAACGCTGGACGCAGGAGCAGATCGGCTGGCGCGGCCTCGTCAGTCATCTCAAGCGCGAAGCGCCGCAGTGGGCCACGCTGCTGCCGCAACTGCCGCGTCTGTTGCACGAGTATCTGGAACGCCGCCCCGCCGATGCCGAGCGCGAATTGCTGGCGCTGATGGCGGCGCAAAACCGTACCCACCGGCTGCTGCAAGCCATCGCCTATGGCTCGATGGGTTTTGTGCTGGGGCTGGTCGCCATGCAGGCGATCAAACTGTTTTATTGAGCTTGCTTCGATAAGGAAAACGCTGTGCTGCTGGGTTTGGTTTTTGCTTATCTGTTCCTCACCATCGCCGTCGGGCTATATGCCGCGCGGCGGGTGCACAACACTGCGGATTTCGCCATCGCGGGCCGCCATCTGCCGCTGTACATGATCGTCACCACCACCTTCGCCACCTGGTTCGGCTCCGAAGTGGTGCTTGGCATTCCGGCGACCTTCATCAAGGAGGGCGGGCTTCGCGGCGTCATCGAAGACCCGTTCGGCGCGGGCTTCTGCCTGATTCTCGTCGGGCTGTTCTTCGCGCGCAAGCTCTACCGCATGACGCTGCTGACCATCAGCGATTATTACCGCGAGCGTTATGGACGCGCCGTGGAAGTGATCTGTTCGCTCATCATCATGCTGAGTTATCTGGGCTGGGTCGCGGCGCAGGTTTCGGCGCTGGGGATGGTGTTCAACATTCTGTCGGGCGGGGTCATCAGCGTACCGATGGGCATGGTGATCGGCGTGGTGTCGATTCTCGCCTACACCCTGCTCGGCGGCATGTGGTCGGTGGCCGTGACCGACTTCATTCAGATGATCGTTCTGGTGGTTGGCCTGAGCATTCTGGCTGTGTTCGCCGGCAACATGGCCGGCGGCGCGGACAAAGTGATTTCCTTCGCGGCCAGTCAGGACCTGTTCCGATTCCTGCCCGAACCCAAGTTCAAGGACATCCTCTTTTTCTTCGCCGCCGCCATCACGATCATGCTCGGCTCCATTCCGCAGCAGGATGTATTCCAGCGCGTCATGTCGGCCAACAACGTCCGATCCGCCACGCACGGCCCCGTGATCGGCGGTATTGCCTACATCCTGTTTGCTTTCGTGCCGATGTTTCTGGTCACCAGTTCCATGCTCATCATGCCTGAGCAAACCGCCCAACTGCTTGAAGGCAGCAGACAGGACGCCCAGCGCATCCTGCCCGCGCTGGTGATGGAAAAAATGCCCTTCATCATGCAGGTGATCTTTTTCGGCGCCCTGCTCTCGGCCATCAAATCCACCGCCTCGGCCACCCTGCTCGCGCCCAGCGTCACCTTCACCGAAAACATCTGGCGGCAATTCCGTCCCGCCAGCGGCGACCAAAAAAACCTCACCGCCATGCGCGTCACTGTGCTGATTTTCAGCATCGCCGTACTCGCCTACGCGATTCGGATGCAAGGCTCCTCAATTTACGAAATGGTCTCCGAAGCCTACCAAGTCCCGCTGGTCGGCGCCTTTGTGCCGCTGGTCTTTGGCCTCTACTGGGAACGCGCCACCACCCAGGGCGCAATCGCCTCCATCGCGCTCGGCATCGGCGTTTGGCTGCTGCTGATGGTCACCCCCTGGGGCGAAGAATTCCCCTCACAACTCGGCGGCGTCCTCGCCGCCTTCACCGGCATGATCGCTGGCTCCCTGCTCCCGCAATGGCTGCGCAACGTCCGCACCCCGCACAGACCG
>JAISPO010000091.1 GCA_031274855.1 Zoogloeaceae bacterium
CAGTTGAAGACGCGGTGCATTTCGGCGTCGGCGACCTTGCCTGCGGCTTGCAGCCATTGGAAGAGCGGCGGCAGGGGCCATGCTTTCTTTTCGAGCACAGCTTTGAGGCCGGGTTGCAGGATGCGCGGCACGTTGTCGACGAGGCCGCCGCCGGTGATATGGGCAAGGCCCTTGACCGGCAGCGCGCGCATGAGCGCGAGAATGGATTTGACGTAAATGCGCGTCGGCGCGAGGACGGCCTCAGCGAAAGTCTGACCGTGGAAATCGGCCCGCATGTCGGGTTGGGCGCGTTCGATAATGCGGCGGATCAACGAATAGCCGTTAGAGTGCGCGCCGCTGGAAGCGAGGCCGAGCACGATGTCGCCTGCCTTGATGGTGGTGCCGTCGATGATTTCCGATTTTTCAACCGCGCCGACAGCGAAGCCGGCCAGATCGTATTCGCCGTCGGGGTACATGCCGGGCATTTCGGCGGTTTCGCCGCCAATCAGCGCGCAGCCGGCCAACTCGCAGCCTTTGGCGATGCCGCCGACAACTTGCGCGGCCGTATCGACATCGAGCTTGCCGCAGGCGAAGTAGTCGAGGAAGAACAGCGGCTCGGCGCCCTGCACCAGAATGTCGTTCACGCTCATGGCGACGAGATCCTGCCCGATGGTGCCGTGCTTGTTAAGCTGGAAAGCGAGCTTGAGCTTGGTGCCGACGCCATCGGTGCCAGAGACGAGCACGGGCTGACGATACCTGTTCGAGAGTTCGAAAAGCGCGCCGAAACCGCCAATCCCAGCCAGCACTTCGGGGCGCATGGTGCGCTTGGCAGCAGGCTTGATGCGTTCAACAAGGGTGTCACCGGCGTCGATATCGACACCGGCATCGCGGTAGGTCAGGGATGTGCTCAAGTTGAGTTCCTCGCGCAGCGCGGCTAAAGTTGCGGTTTTCCTGTCGCAAGCGCCGCCAATAACGGAAAGCGGCGCGATTTTACCGCAAATGCCCATCGACCAACGTCTGCAAACCGCTCTCTGGATTGTCCCCGGCCTCGCCTGCTATCGGGAGCCGAAAGCATGAGCCAGATGCTGCTGGATTTGAAACCGGAGCAGCCGCCGTCGTTCGACAACTTCGTGGTTGGCGCCAACGCTGAACTGCTGGGCCGATTGCGCGATTTGGCCGACAGCCAATGCTGCGAGTCCGTCTACCTGTGGGGACCGGCGGGTTGCGGAAAATCGCACCTGCTGGCGGCAACGGCCGCCGCTGCCGCCGGTCATCGGCCCGCGCATTTTTTCGCCGCCGCCGACATCGGCAGCGATATCGTCACTGCGCCGCGCATGTTGCTTGCCATCGACGACGCGCAGCAACTCGGCGATGCCGCCCAGATCGCGCTGTTCCGCGTTTTCAACGCCGCGCGGCTGGCTGGCCTGACGCTGATTCTCGCCGGTGATGAGCCACCGGCCCGCCTGCGTTTGCGCGAGGACTTGCGCACACGCATCGGTCAGGCGATGATTTACGAAATGAAAACGCTTTCCGACGCCGAAAAGTCCGCTGCGCTGACACGCCACGCGCTGATGCGCGGCATGAAGGTCGACATCGGCCTCATCCACTACCTGCTCTCGCGCGGCCGCCGCGACCTGCCCTCGCTGATGGCAGTGCTCGACAGTCTGGAACGCGCGACGCTCGAACAGCAACGGCCCGCGACCCTGCCCTTGCTCAAGGAAATCATGCAACCTCAACTTGAAGAAAACCATGAACCTCGTCCTGTTTGACCTCGACAACACCCTGCTCAGCGGCGACTCGGATTTCGAGTGGGCGCAATTTCTGATCGCCAAAGGCGCGCTCGACCGCGAAGCGCACGAAGCGCGCAACATTGAGTTTTACGAGGCTTACCGCGCCGGTACGCTCGATATCGACGCTTTCCTCGATTTCCAGTTGGCCCCGCTGGCACGCCACCCGCGCGCGGAACTCGATGCCTGGCATGAGGAATTCATGGCGACGCGCATCCGGCCCATGATAGGCGCGCCGGCGCGGGCGCTCGCGCAGCGGCATCTCGACGAAGGCAGCCTGTGCGTCATCGTCACCGCCACCAACAGTTTCGTCACCGGCCCGATCGCCCGCGAATTCGGCATCCCGCATCTGGTCTCCACCATTCCCGCGCAGGAAAATGGCCGTTTCACCGGCAAACCGCGCGGCACACCGGCCTTCAAGGCAGGCAAAATCGAGCGCGTCGATGCCTGGCTCGAATCGCAAGGCTGCTGGTGGGATGGCTTCGGGCAAACCTGGTTCTACAGCGATTCGTTCAACGATCTGCCGCTGCTCAAGCGCGTCAGCCATCCGGTCGCCGTCGACCCTGACGACACCCTGCGCGACCACGCCCGCCGCGCCGGTTGGCCCATTCTCAGCCTGCGTTAGGCCGGTTGACGGGGGGCCGTATGACGTATAAAGTGAGCGAATTATGTACGTCACACAGGTAACGCCAATGAATACCAAACTCACACTGCGGCTGGACGAGGGGCGTATCGAACAGGCCAAGCGTTATGCCGCCCTGACCGGCAAATCCGTTTCCCGGCTGGTGGAGGATTATTTCGCCCTGCTTCCGAGCGACGATCTGGCCAAAACCCCGCAGGGGGTCATTGAAGTCACGTTGACACCACGGGTTCGTTCCATGCTGGGTTTGCTGGAAGGCGCATATCCAAACGCCGAGGCCGCGCGGGACGACTACCGGCGTTACCGCGAGACAAAATATCTGGAGGGCGCTTCGCGTTGAACCACACGCCACTCCGGGTGCTGTTTGATGTCAATGTTGTGCTGGACGTGCTGCTGAAACGCCCCGATCACTTTTCAGCATCGGCGCAAGTCATCTCTCTGGCCGATCAAAAGCTGCTGCGAGGTCTGCTTTGCGCCACCACGTTCACCACAGTGGAGTATCTCGTCACCAAGGCCGCAGGCCGAGCCGCGGCACAATCGCAACTGGCGCAGTTGCTGCAAACTTTCGACATCGCGCCCGTGGATAACGGAGTGCTACAGGATGCGCTGGCGGCGGGATTCAGCGATTACGAAGATGCCGTGCAACACGCGGCAGCTCAAGCCAGCCAGTGCAAGGCCATCGTCACACGTGATCTGGCCGGCTTCCGCAATTCGCATTTGCCGGTGTACACGCCCGATCAGTTCTTGTCTTGGTGGACGGTGGAAGGCATTCTCAGCCTGAACACTTGATCCGGTATCATGGCGATCTTTCCGAATGACCTTTTCGCATGATTCGCAAACTCATCCGCCGCGTTTTTTTGCGTGGCGAACCCGCCGGACGCAAGGCTGAAACGATTGCAGTTGCCAAGCATGGCATCCGCCGCGATCAGGTATCGCGTGGCGCGTGCCGCACTTGCGAGGCTTTGCAGAAGGCCGGCCATCGCGCTTATGTGGTCGGCGGCGCGGTGCGCGATTTGATTGCCGGTATTCCGCCCAAGGATTACGACATCGCCACCGACGCTACGCCAGAGGAGGTGCGAGGCCTGTTCCGCCGGTCGCGCATCATTGGCCGCCGCTTTCAGATCGTCCATGTCATGCAGGGGCCGGAAACGCTGGAAGTATCGACCTTCCGCGCCGCCCACGACGAAGAAACGCTCAAGGACGAACATGGCCGCATCCTGCGCGACAACGTCTGGGGCAGCATTGAGGAGGATGCGGCGCGGCGCGATTTCACCATGAACGCGCTCTATTACGACCCGACCGCGCAAGTCGTGCTGGACTTCCACAAGGGCGTGCAGGACATTCAGCGCAAGACCCTGCGCATGATCGGCGACCCGCGCGCCCGCTACCGCGAAGATCCGGTGCGGATGCTTCGCGCCGTGCGCCTGTCGGCCAAACTCGGTCTGCGGCTCGATCCGCAGGTACAAGCGCCGATCCGCAACATGGCCGACCTGATCGAGAATGTTCCCGCCGCCCGCCTGTTCGACGAAATGCTCAAGCTGCTGTTCTCCGGCCATGCCGTCGAGTGCCTGAAGCGGCTGCGCGATGAAGGGCTGCACCACGGCCTGCTGCCGCTACTCGACGTGATTCTGGAACAGCCGCTGGGCGAAAAATTCGTCCTGCTGGCGCTGGCCAATACCGATGCGCGAATACGCGCCAACAAGCCGGTTTCGCCGGGTTTCCTGTTCGCCACCCTGCTCTGGCACGAGGTACTGGCGAACTGGGAGAAGCGTCAAAAAGACGGCGCGCGGCCCGTACCGGCCATGTTCGGCGCGATGGATGAAGTGCTCGATCTGCAAGGCGAAAAACTGGCGATTACCAAACGCATCGCTGCCGACATCAAGGATATCTGGCTGTTGCAGCCGCGCTTTGAAAAGCGCAGCGGACACGCGCCCCTGCGCCTGATTGAGCAGCCGCGCTTCCGCGCCGCCTGGGATTTCCTGCTCCTGCGCGCCGAAAGCGGCGAAGCGCCGCAGGAGTTGGTCGATTGGTGGAATAAATTTCAGGACGCCGATCACGACACGCGCGAGCGCATGATGCTGCCGGATACCGGCAAGAAGCGCCGCCGCTCGCGCGGACGCGGCCGCAAAGCCGCCGCCGAGCCAACCGGTTCTGTCGACGCGCCATGATCCGCGCCTATGTCGCGCTGGGTTCCAATCTCGGCGACTCGGTCAAAACCATAGAAAATGCCATAGCCGCCATGGCAGCGTTGCGCGGCTCGCTGTTCAAGGGCGTCTCATCGCTCTATCGAACCGCGCCGGTGGGCATCACGCATCAGCCGGATTTCATCAATGCCGTGGTCACGCTCGACACCCGCCTGCCGCCACGCGATCTGCTGACTGAACTGTTCGCGCTGGAAGCGCGTTTCGGGCGGCAGCGCAGCGTCAAGAACGCGCCGCGCACGCTCGACCTCGACCTGCTGCTTCACGGCGATACCGTCCAGAACGACCCCGAACTCACCCTGCCCCACCCGCGTATGCACGAGCGGGCTTTCGTCCTCGCGCCGCTGGCCGAACTCGCGCCCGATCTGGTCATCCCCAATCGTGGCCGAATCGCCGATCTGCTGGCCGCCTGCGCCGGTCAGCGTATTCATCCGCTTATCCAGACCATAAGCAAAACTTGACCACCTACGGGCTGGCTTGTGTATTCTGACGGCTGTTGACTTCACTTTTCGGGGCTTTTGATGACTTACCTGGCCGCCAACAAACCGATCACCCTGCCCGAACTCGCGCGCATGAAACGCGAAGTCGAGAAAATCGTCATGCTCACCGGCTACGACGCCAGCTTCGCGGCGCTTGAAGACCGCTGCGGCGTCGACATGGTGCTGGTCGGCGATTCGCTCGGCAACGTGATTCAGGGCCGCACTTCAACGCTGCCGGTCACGATGGAACACATGGTCTATCACACCGAATGCGTTGCCCGTCAAGCGCAACGCCCGATGGTCGTCGCCGATCTGCCTTTCGGCGCTTATCACGAGTCGAAGGAGCAGGCGATCCGCAATGCCGGACGGCTGCTCGCCGTCGGGGCCGAAATGGTCAAGCTCGAAGGCGGCGCAGTGATGGCCGAAACCGTGCATTTCATGGTCGAGCGCGGTGTGCCGGTCTGCGCCCACATCGGCCTGACGCCGCAATCCGTACATGCGCTCGGCGGCTACCGCGTGCAGGGCCGCAGCGAAGCCGAGGCGGCCCGCATGAAAAATGACGCCATCGCGCTCGAACAGGCCGGCGCGGCGCTGATGGTGTTGGAAATGGTGCCTTCCGCACTGGCCGGTGAAATCACCCGCGCCCTTCATGCCTGCGCCACCATCGGCATCGGCGCCGGCCCGCAATGCGATGGGCAAGTGCTGGTGCTCTACGACATGCTGGGCCTCTACCCGGGCAAGAAAGGCCGTTTCGTCAAAGACTTCATGGCCGAAGCGCAAAGCATTGAAGGCGCGGTGCAGGCTTATGTGCAAGCCGTCAAAGACGGCTCCTTCCCCGCCCCCGAACACTGTTACTGACCGCGCCATGCAGATTCACGCCACCATTGCCGGTCTGCGGGCCGCGCTGAAGAATGCCGGTCGCATCGCGCTCGTGCCGACCATGGGCAACCTGCACGAAGGCCACATCGCCCTGATGCGGCAGGCGCGCGCCCACGGCGACACCGTGGTGGCGACCCTTTTCGTCAATCGCATCCAGTTTCGCGCCGGCGAGGATTTCGACAAATACCCGCGCACCCTGCAAGCTGATTGCGAAAAACTGACTGCCGCCGGTGTCGATCATCTGTTCGCCCCGTCCGAAGCCGAGATGTACCCGCAGCCGCAGGGCTGCCACGTCGTCCCGCCCGCCGCGCAGGATGGCATCCTTGAAGGCGAGTTCCGGCCCGGCCATTTCACGGGCGTCGCCACTGTCGTGATGAAACTGTTTCAGATCGTCCGGCCTGCTGCCGCCCTGTTCGGCAAGAAGGACTACCAGCAGTTGATAATCATTCGCGGCATGGTGACCGATCTCAATCTGCCCATTGAAATCATCGGCGGCGAAACCATCCGCGCTGCCGACGGCTTGGCGCTCTCCTCGCGCAACGGCTACCTTTCCGCGCAGGAACGGGCCGAAGCGCCAAGGCTCAATCGCGTCATTACCGGCATCGCGGCGGCAATCCGGGCCGGAAATACCGATTTCACCGGCCTTGAGCGGCAGGCCACCGCCGAATTGACCGCTGCAGGCTGGATTTCGGACTATGTTGCAATACGGAAAAAACTTGATCTACAATGGCCATCCGCTCACGAATCCGGATTGGTGGTGTTGGCCGCAGCGCGTTTAGGCAGCACGCGCCTCATCGACAATCAGGAAGTGTAGGGCGCCGTGATGTGCTCAGGCCGGCGGCGCACCAGCAGCGGAGGGGGGGGTGGGAGGCACCCTCGTGTTTATGTCGTTTCCTTTTGCCTGAGAAAGGAACCACCATGCAACGCATGATGTTGAAGTCCAAGCTGCACCGTGTCACCGTTACGCAGGCCGAACTGCATTACGAAGGCTCCTGCGCCATCGACGAAGATTTGCTCGACGCCGCCGATATCAAGGAATACCAGCAAATCGAAATCTGGAACGTCGACAACGGCGAACGTTTCACCACCTACGCCATCAAAGCCGAGCGCGGCTCCGGTACCATTTCCGTCAACGGCGCCGCCGCCCGCAAAGCCGCGCCGGGCGACCTGCTCATCATCGCCACCTTCGCGATGTACAACGAGATCGAACTCGCCAAATACGAACCCGACCTCGTCTACGTAGACGCCAGAAACCGCATCACCCGCCACAGCCGCAA
>JAISPO010000104.1 GCA_031274855.1 Zoogloeaceae bacterium
GGTTTGGCAGCCTTGAACGGTTATGTGCCGAATCTGGCGAAAGATAACACCGCCTTGCGTATCTACGGTGGCGACCTGAACGGTAATCTTTGGGGCTTCGACATCAACGTCGGCACCAACAACGTCTACAAAATTGCCTCCAAGCTGGGAGCGATTACCGCGCCGCCGCAGGTGTCGAATGTCGGCTCGAATGTCGTCCTCTTCTTTGGTACTGGCCGCTATCTGGGCGAGATAGACTTAAAAACGGAAGAAACAGGGGCGATCTACGCAATCAAGGACAAGACCATTACCACCAGCGGCGCCGAGATCACCGTTTCCGATCCCTCGGTTCCCATCTCCGAACTGACGGAGATAAAGGATGGCTCCGCCAATGCGGTCAACTGGTCAGAAAAATCAGGCTGGTATTACCGCCTGACGCGCCCGGGGGAACGGGTTGTTATCTCGGCGCAGAAGTACGGTCCCGTGCTTCTTGTTGCCTCGGTACTGCCTGTTGTGCTGAAGTCGTGCGAGATGGGGGGCACCGGTTATCTCTATGCCTTCAATGCCGAAACCGGTCTGGCCGCCTATGGGAACAGCTTCCTGTACAGCACATTCTCGACCCCGCTGGTCGGCATGACGGTATTCCAGAAGAAGGATCGCAAAACAGGCCACGTGCTGGGGGTCGGTGGGGACGATACCGAGGTAATCGTGGATCTTCCCTTCGACGACGATGGCGGCCCTGGCCAAGGCAGCGGTCGTGGCGCCCGCATCATGTGGCAGGAATTGAACAGCAATTAATCGGTTGACGACTTCTCCGCGTGGCGCAACGCCGCCGGACGGGGTTCAGGTTACGGGGTTCAGGTTACACGGTTCCATCCGTATCCTGAACCCCGCTTTTTTTCTACCTCATTCCCGCAAAAGCGCACCGCTGGCCGCTCCTCAAAGCCCCCCCCTCTTCAAGAAGAAGCTGCTCTCCAAAGCTCCCTCCCCTTCAAGAAGATGCCGCACCTCAAAGCTCCCTCCCCTTCAAGGGGAGGGCTGGGGTGGGGATGGGGTTAGGCTGACAGATGGCCGAGGCAAGGATGGAATTGCCGCCCTATCACGCAGTGTTCGCAAAATCACTTCCAGCATTCCTTCCATATTCTCGAACACTTCGTTATTTCAGAAGCGTAGTACAACATATCCAGCTTGTTCAAGGAATCGGGATCGCTCGTCGTCATATGCGGTTGCGTCGAAGTGCTGGCTGCCATCGAGTTCGATGATGAGCTTTCGTTCCAGACAAACGAAATCGAGAATGAAAGTGCCGAATGGATGTTGGCGGCGGAATTTGCAGTTTTCGATTTGGTGGTGACGCAAGCGTTGCCAGAGCTTGGCTTCCGCATCGGTAACGTTGTTGCGTAGTGCGCGTTGCCGTTTTTCCGTATGAATCTTTTCGCCGGTTTGCCCTTGCATGAGTTACCTCGGTTGCTTTGAGGGCATCGTATTACCCCATCCCCACCCCAACCCTCCCCTTGAAGGGGAGGGAGCTTTGAGGTGCGGCATCTTCTTGAAGGGGAGGGAGCTTTGGAGAGCAGCTTCTTCTTGAAGGGGAAGGAGCTTTGAGGAACGGCTTCTTCTTGATTTTTTCTACTCAACCGCCGAAAAAGCCTTTCATTTTTTCCGTCCAGCTTTGCGTTTGCGGGTTGTGCTGGGCGGCGTTGCCGCGGCTGATTTCGTCGAATTCGCGCAGCAGTTCTTTCTGACGGTCGGTGAGCTTGACCGGCGTTTCGATGACGACATGGCACATCAGGTCGCCGTGGGCGTGCGAGCGGACGCCTTTGATGCCTTTGCCGCGCAGACGGAACACTTTGCCGGTTTGCGTTTCGGCGGGAACTTTCAGCTTGGCGACGCCATCCAGCGTCGGGATTTCGATTTCACCGCCGAGCGCTGCCGTGGCGAAGCTGACCGGCATTTCGCAGTGCAGGTCGTCGTGGTTGCGCTGGAATACGGTGTGCGGCTTGATGTGGATTTGCACATAGAGGTCGCCTGCCGGCCCGCCATTGACGCCGGCTTCGCCTTCGCCGGAAAGACGAATGCGGTCGCCTTCGTCAATACCGGCGGGAATTTTGACCGACAGCGTTTTGTGTTCATTGACGCGGCCCGCGCCTCGGCAGGTGTTGCACGGGTCGGCGATATAACGGCCTGTGCCGTGACACTTGGGGCAGGTCTGCTGGATGGAGAAGAAGCCTTGCTGCATCCGTACCTGTCCGTGGCCGCCGCAGGTTGGGCAGGTTTTGGGTTCCGTGCCTTTTTTCGCGCCAGAGCCTTGGCAGGTTTGGCACTCGGCCATGGTCGGGATGCGGATGCGCGTTTCGGCGCCGCGAGCGGCGTCTTCGAGCGAGATTTCGAGGTTGTAGCGCAGGTCGGCCCCGCGATAGACATTGGATCGACCGCCGCCGCCGCGGTTACCGAACATGTCGCCGAAAATATCGGAGAAGGCATCGGCAAAGCCGCCCATGCCCGCGCCGCCGAAACCGCCCGCGCCGCCGCCCGCGGCAGGGTCAACGCCCGCATGGCCGAACTGATCGTAGGCCGCGCGTTTCTGCGAGTCGGAAAGAATCTCGTAGGCTTCTTTCGCTTCCTTGAATTGTTCCTCGGCCTTCGGGTTATCGGGGTTGCGGTCGGGATGGAACTTCATGGCCAGCTTGCGGTAGGCCTTCTTGATGTCGTCCTCGGCCGCGTCACGATTGACGCCGAGAACTTCGTAATAGTCGCGTTTTGCCATGAGAGTCTCGATTAAAAGCAAGCGGGCCGCAGCCCGAATTCCGGTTTGCGGCCCGTATTACATGCCCTGCGGCTTTACTTCTTGTCCTTCACTTCAGTGAACTCGGCGTCCACCACATTACCATCTTCTTTCTTCGCTTCTCCAGCGGTTGCGCCGCCCTGAGCCTCCGGTTGAGCGCCACCGGCGGCTTGCTGCTGGGCGTAAATCTTTTCGCCCAGCTTCTGCGAAGCTGTCGCCAGCGCCTCGGTCTTGGCTTCCATCGCGGCCTTGTCGCTGCCCTTGATGGCTTCTTCGGCTTCCTTGAGCGCGGCTTCGATCTTGGCCTTTTCGTCGGCCTCGATCTTGTCGCCGTGCTCGGCCAGCGCCTTCTTCACCGAGTGCACCATCGCGTCGCAGTGGTTGCGGGCATCGACCAGCTCGTGCGCCTTCTTGTCCTCTTCGGCGTGGGCTTCGGCGTCCTTGACCATGCGCTGTACTTCATCTTCCGACAAACCGGAATTGGCCTTGATGGTGATTTTGTTTTCCTTGCCTGTACCCTTGTCCTTGGCCGAGACGTGCAGGATGCCGTTGGCGTCGATGTCGAACGTGACTTCGATTTGCGGCATACCGCGCGGCGCGGGCGGAATGTCGGTCAGGTTGAACTGGCCGAGGCTCTTGTTGCCGCTGGCCATTTCGCGCTCGCCCTGCAAGACATGGATGGTCACGGCCGACTGGTTATCGTCGGCAGTCGAAAACACCTGACTGGTCTTGGTTGGGATGGTGGTGTTCTTGGTAATCAGTTTGGTCAACACGCCGCCCAGCGTCTCAATGCCCAGACTGAGCGGAGTGACATCCAGCAGCAGTACGTCCTTGACCTCGCCCTGCAAGACGCCGCCCTGAATGGCCGCGCCGACTGCGACGGCTTCGTCGGGGTTCACGTCCTTGCGCGGCTCTTTGCCGAAGAATTCCTTGACCTTGTCCTGCACCTTGGGCATACGGGTCATGCCGCCGACCAGAATCACGTCGCCGATGTCGCCTACCTTGACGCCGGCATCCTTGAGAGCGATGCGGCAAGGCTCGATAGTGCGCTCGATCAAATCCTCGACCAGCGATTCCAGCTTGGCGCGGGTGATCTTCATGGTCAGGTGCTTGGGGCCGGTCGCGTCGGCGGTGATGTAGGGCAGATTGATTTCTGTCTGCATCGAGGACGACAGCTCGATCTTGGCTTTCTCGGCGGCCTCTTTCAAGCGTTGCAGGGCCAGCACATCGTTTTTGAGATCGACCCCCTGATCTTTTTTGAACTCGGTGACGATGTAGTCGATGATGCGCTGATCGAAGTCCTCGCCGCCCAAAAATGTATCGCCGTTGGTTGAGAGCACTTCAAACTGATGCTCGCCGTCGATTTCGGCAATTTCGATAATGGAAATGTCGAAGGTGCCGCCGCCGAGGTCATAGACCGCGATCTTGCGGTCGCCTTCCTGCTTGTCCATGCCGAAAGCCAGCGCCGCCGCGGTCGGCTCGTTGATGATGCGCTTGACTTCGAGACCGGCGATGCGTCCGGCATCCTTGGTCGCCTGACGTTGACTGTCGTTGAAGTAGGCGGGCACGGTGATGACGGCTTCCGTCACTTCCTCGCCGAGATAATCCTCGGCGGTTTTTTTCATTTTCTTCAGCACCTCGGCGGAAATCTGCGGCGGCGCCATTTTCTTGCCGCGCGCTTCCACCCAGGCGTCGCCGTTGTCGGCCTTGAGAATCTTGAAGGGCATCATGTCGATGTCCTTCTGCACCTCCTTCTCTTCG
Organism: Zoogloeaceae bacterium; assembly: GCA_031274855.1. Taxonomy (GTDB): domain Bacteria; phylum Pseudomonadota; class Gammaproteobacteria; order Burkholderiales; family Rhodocyclaceae; genus Fen-999. Next base: position 4,523 of record JAISPO010000104.1, read on the forward strand.
AAGCGGCGGCCGATCAGGCGCTTGACTGCGAATACCGTATTTCTGGCATTGGTCACGGCCTGACGTTTGGCCGGCGCGCCGGTCAGAATTTCGCCGTCCTCGGCGTAAGCGACGACGGAAGGCGTGGTGCGCCCGCCTTCGGAATTTTCGATGACTTTGGATTTGCCGCCTTCCATGAGGGCGACGCAACTATTGGTGGTGCCCAGGTCAATGCCGATGATCTTGCCCATGATGATGTCCTTGAATGAAATTTGAACTGTGTCTGAATATGGGGATGCTGCCTCCGGCTTCAAGCCGTTGGCGGTTCCGCCGCGCTGCGTGCCTTGGAAACAATCACCATGGCAGGGCGCAAAATGCGGTCGTGCAGGGCGTAGCCCTTCTGCAAAATGGTGATGACGCGGTTCGGCTCGCCGTCCGCTTCAATCTGGCTGATGGCCTGATGTTGGTACGGGTCGAATTTTTCGTCCTGCGGGTTGATCTCTCTGAGATTCGACCGCTCGAAAGCCGCAGCCAACTGCTTCAAGGTCAATTCGACACCGGCGCGTAACGCGGCGGCATCCTGTTCCTGATCGGCCAGCGCCGCTTCCAGGCTATCCTTGACCGCCAGCATTTCACCGGCAAACTTCTCGGCGGCAAACTTGCCGGCCTTGGCGATGTCCTCCTGAGCGCGGCGGCGAACATTCTCGGTCTCGGCCTTGGCGCGCAGCCAAGCGTCGTG
>JAISPO010000049.1 GCA_031274855.1 Zoogloeaceae bacterium
GGGCCAGTATAATGCTGCCGCCTTGTCCGTCTGTGGATGAGGCAGCGGGCGCAGTGCTCTATCAAACCGGGGCGGCGTCGGCTTTTGACAAAGCGTTTGAGAGAGAAAATATATGGCAATCAATACTTCCGAAAAGGCGAAGATCGTCGCCGATTTCCAACGCGGCCAGGGCGACACGGGGTCTCCCGAAGTGCAAGTCGCGCTGCTGACCGCCCGCATCAACGACCTGACCGGTCATTTCAAAGAGCACGTCAAGGATCACCACTCGCGTCGCGGCCTGTTGAAGATGGTCAGCCAGCGCCGCAAAATGCTCGATTACCTGAAGCGCATTAATGCCGATTCTTATCGTGCGCTGATTGAACGTCTCGGCCTGCGCAAGTAAGCCGGCCACCATGCCGATGCTGGCAGCATCGTTTGACATTGCCGGCGCGAATTCATCGCGCCGGTTTGTCGTTTCTGGAAAGGATAATTTGTGCTGACACCGATTAAAAAGAGTTTCACTTACGGCGCGCATACCGTAACGCTGGAGACGGGCGAAATCGCCCGCCAATCGACCGGCGCCGTGCTGGTGAATATGGGCGACACCGTGGTTCTCGCCACTGTGGTCGCCAAGGATGAGGCGAAGGCGGGGCAGGATTTCTTCCCGCTTACCGTCGATTATGTTGAAAAAACCTACGCTGCCGGCCGCATTCCTGGCGGCTTCTTCAAACGCGAAGGCCGCCCGTCGGAAAAGGAGACGCTGACCTCGCGTTTGATTGACCGGCCTATTCGCCCGCTGTTCCCCGATGGCTTCTACAACGAAGTTCAGGTCATTATTCATGTCCTGTCCAGCAATCCCGAAATCGATCCCGATATTCCCTCGATGATCGGCGCTTCGGCGGCGCTGGCCATTTCCGGCATTCCCTTCAACGGCCCCATCGGCGCTGCCCGCGTGGGCTATATCGACGGCCAGTATGTGCTGTGCCCGACGCGCACACAGTTGGCCGAGACTCAACTCGATCTCGTCGTCGCCGGTACGGCCAGCGCGGTGCTGATGGTTGAATCGGAAGCCAAGCAACTGTCCGAGGAAATCATGCTGGGCGCTGTGGTGTTCGGCCACGACCAGATGCAGGCCGCGATTAATGCCATCAACGAGTTGGTCGAAGTTGCCGGTAAGCCCGAATGGGACTGGCAGCCGCCCGCCAAGGATGAGGCCCTGATCGCCAAGGTGGCCGAACTGGCCGAAGCGGAATTGCGCGATGCCTATCGCACGACCAGCAAGCAGGCGCGTGTCGCCAAGTGCCGCGCGGTCGCCCAGAAAGTCACCGATGCCCTGTGCGTTGGCGAGAATGCGCCGGATGCCATCCACGTCGGCAACCTGCTGTTTGAACTGGAAGCCAAAATCGTGCGCAGCCAGATTCTCAATGGTGAGCCGCGCATTGATGGCCGCGATACCCGCACTGTCCGCCCGATTGCTGTCCGTACCGGCGTTCTGCCGCGCACACACGGTTCGGCGCTGTTCACCCGCGGCGAAACTCAGGCGCTGGTGGTGGCGACTCTCGGCACGGGCCGCGACGAGCAGATCATCGACGCGCTGCAAGGCGAGTACCGCGACCGCTTCATGCTCCACTACAACATGCCGCCTTTCGCCACCGGCGAAACAGGGCGGGTCGGCAGCCCGAAGCGGCGCGAGATCGGCCATGGCCGCCTCGCCAAGCGCGCGATTGCCGCTGTGCTGCCGAGCGCTGAGGAGTTCAGCTATTCGATGCGCGTCGTCTCGGAAATCACCGAGTCGAACGGCTCATCGTCGATGGCCTCCGTCTGCGGCGGTTCGCTGGCGCTGATGGATGCCGGTGTGCCGCTCAAGGCGCATGTGGCGGGCATCGCCATGGGTCTCATCAAGGAGGGCAACCGCTTTGCCGTGCTGACCGACATCCTCGGCGACGAAGATCATCTCGGCGACATGGATTTCAAGGTGGCGGGTACCGATGCGGGCGTGACCGCCTTGCAGATGGATATCAAGATTCAGGGGATCACCAAGGAGATCATGCAAGTGGCGCTGGCTCAGGCCAAGGAAGCCCGCCTGCATATCCTCGGCATCATGCAGGGCGCGGTGTCCGGCCATCGGCAGGAAGTTTCTTCGTTCGCGCCACGCATGTTTACCCTCAAGATCAACCCCGAGAAGATCCGCGACGTGATCGGCAAGGGCGGCGCGACCATCCGCGCCCTGACCGAAGAAACCGGCTGCGTGATCGACATCGAGGACGACGGCACCGTGACGATTGCTTCGGTGAATGCCGACGCCGCGCAAGTCGCCAAGAAGCGCATCGAGGACATCACCGCCGAAGTCGAAGTCGGCAAGGTGTATGAAGGCCCCGTGCTGCGGCTGCTCGATTTCGGCGCCATCATTCAGGTGCTGCCCGGCAAAGATGGCCTGCTGCACATCTCCCAGATCGCCAACGAGCGCGTCAATGCCGTCGGCGATTATCTGAAGGAGGGGCAGATCGTCAAAGTCAAAGTCATCGAAACCGATGACAAGGGGCGTATCCGCCTGTCGATGAAGGCGCTGCTCGGAGGCAACGAAACACCGGCGGCGTAATACTTCCCTTTATCCCTCTCCCCGTAAACGGAGAGAGGGACAGAGGCAAACGAAAAAGGACGCCACGGCGTCCTTTTTTGTTTGCGCTGCGAGGGGAGGGCGTTACTTCGCTACCTGCTTTTCCCGGCGCTCTTCGAGTTCTTTGCAGTCGATGCACAAAGTCGCGGTAGGGCGGGCTTCCAGACGCTTCAGTCCGATTTCCACGCCACAACTGTTGCAATAGCCGTAGTCGCCTGCGTCTATGCGGGCAATCGACTCATCTATTTTCTTGATGAGCTTCCGCTCGCGGTCGCGGTTGCGCAGTTCCAGCGCGATATCCGATTCCTGACTGGCGCGATCATTGGGGTCGGCAAATACCGTCGCCTCGTCTTGCATCGTTTGAATGGTCTGCTCAATGTCGCCGGCCAGCTCTCCCTTCAACATCCCCAGGATGCCGCGGAAATGCGCCAGTTGCTTGGAGTTCATGTATGCCTCGCCCTTTTTTGTGATGTAGGGTGGAAATTGCTTATGCAGAAAATCGTCGGCCATGCTGGGGTCTATCCGTCGGCAAAAATGCAGCTTTATATAGGAATCGCGCCTTCGCTGCAACAGGTTTCAGGTAACAGGTCTCAGGATACAGGTAAAACCTGTATCTGTCGCCTCCTGACGTCAGTTGAATGAATTCGCGGAGCTTGGTATAAGGGCGGCCTGAACCACAACCCAGTACAGGAAACTCGTCATGAACAAAACAGAACTGATTGATCATATTGCCCTGCAAGCCGATATCTCCAAAGTCTCGGCAGAGCGGGCGCTGAACGCCGCGATTGAAGGCATCGTGACGGCCCTGAAAAAAGATGAGATTGTCAGGCTGGCGGACTTCGGCAGCTTCCATGTCAGTCTCCACGCAGCCCGTATCGGACGCAACCCGCGCACCGGCGCCACCATTGAAATCGCCGCGGCCAAGGTTTTGCGGTTTCGAGCGGCCAAGCGGCTGAAAGAGGCGATCAACTGATACAATCCGCGGCGAGCAGGACGGCAGCGGATTCTTCATGGCTGCCGCTTCACTGGCCGGGTGCTTAGCTCAGTTGGTAGAGCGTCGCCCTTACAAGGCGAATGTCGGCGGTTCGAACCCGTCAGCACCCACCACCGCAGTGGCAGGCAGCAAATTCTGGCGGAGCGCTCGCGTATCCAGGGATTTCCCCGTACACTAGCGCAATGTCACTTTATCCGCATACTCTGCTGCGTCTGGTGCTGCTAGGCAGCCTGCTGTTGATGACGCCACTGGTTGCCACGATCATCTACGCCGGAATCACAATCAATGGAATCACGGCGCAAAACGATCTGAACACCGGCGACGCCAACCGGGCCAGCCGGCTGACTTGGGAACTGTCGGAAGACTTGCGCCATATGGATCGCATACTCCGGCAATACAGCGCGCAGAGCGACCCAAACCTGCTGGATGACTATGCGGCAGCGCGCGCTGATTGGCAGCGGCGGGCAGCCGTATTTATCCGAATTCCTTTTGTCGCGCAGCTTAACTTCAGAGTCGAGCAGTTGCTGTTGACGGAGGATAGCGCCTACCGCAACTTGAACAACGGCGGAGGGGTTCCTGCGCTACAGGCGACGGTATCGCTGCTGCGCGAACAAAATCTTGCGCTGGTCGAGGAAACGGCGCGAATTGTCGATGCCGAGCGCTCATCCTTCCGCGCGAAGGCTGCCGATCTGCACACACGGCTCATGATCGGAATCGCCGTTACGCTTGCCACCGTGCTGGTACTGATGTTAATCGGACAGCGGCTGCTGGTGCGTTTGTTTTCCAGGGTCGAGCGGGCTGTGCAGGCGCTTGGACAGGGGAAACTGGAACGCAGAATTGCCTTGCGCGGGCCGGACGATGTCAAACGCATCGGCAGACGGCTGGAATGGCTGCGTTGCCGCTTGCGGGAACTGGAGGAACAACGCACCAATGCGCTGCGCCATGTTTCCCATGAATTGAAAACTCCGCTAGCCGCCTTACTCGAAGGGTCCAGCCTGCTGGCCGATCAGGTGACAGGAACTTTGACGCCGCAACAAAACCGGATCGTCGGCATCATGCACAACAACGCATTGCGGCTGCAAACCCTGATTGATGGCCTGTTGAGGCTACAGCAGGCAGGGCATACTCTGGAGCATATCGAACACACTCAACTGCGTTTCGACCATATCATTCAGCAGGTGTTGGCAACTCAGCAGTTGGCGGTTCGCGACAAGTGCCTGCGAATACTGGGTACTCTGACGCCGCTGACCGTGATGGGCGGCAAGGAAGAAATTACAACGATTGTGAACAACCTTGTCACAAATGCGATCAAATATTCCCCAGCAGAAGGCACGATCAATCTATCGCTGACGCAGGATGGAGATCAGGCGGTACTCGATGTGATGGATCAGGGGCCGGGCATTCCCGAGGAAAGCAGGGAGAGGATATTCGAACCTTTTTTCAGGATCCGGGAAACCGAAAACTCGGCGGCAGGCACCGGCTTGGGATTGGCAATCGCCCGGGGATTCGTTCATGCCCATCATGGCTCCTTGAACCTGCTTGACTCGCCGGCAGGATCTCATTTTCAAGTGCGTCTGCCTTTGAGCGAGGAGGAAGAGCCCCCGGAAGAGGCGTATTAAGTTTGGAGGCAACAAAATTTTTCTTGCTGGAAAAATGCTGAAGTCCAAGCCTGAGGATAATATATGTCCGATAGAACAAACAAACTAATGAACTAATGAAAAAATCGCTAGGAAACGTGCTGGTTGTCGATGACGACCCGGATCTTCTGGATCTGATTGGCATACGTTTGGCCGCCGCAGGGTATAGCGTGGCGCTGGCCTCTTCGGGTTATGAGGCGATGGAGTGCTTCAAGCAGCAGCATCCGCGCGCCGTGATTACCGACCTTCGCATGGAAGGCATGGACGGGCATGCGCTGTTCGCCCGCCTGCATGATGAAGCCCCGACTGTGCCGGTCATCATATTGACCGCTCACGGCACCATTCCCGATGCTGTCGCGGCGACGCAACGCGGCGCCTTCGCTTTCCTGACCAAGCCGTTCGACAGCCGCGAACTGCTTGCGCGTGTTGCGGAAGCCGTTGCGATATCTCCGGCAATTTCCTCAGCCGAGGCGGCCGGCGCTTGGCGTACCGGCATCGTTTCGAGCAGTCTCCGAATGGACGAAGTGCTCAGGCGAGCGCGGCGGGTTGCCGAGAACGATGATCCATTCCTGGTTATCGGCCCCCAAGGCGTCGGCAAGGAAACGCTGGCCAGAACAATTCATCAAGCCAGCGCCAGAGCCAGCCAGCCTTTCGTTACGCTGGTTTGCGGCATCCTGCCTCCTGAAAGCATTGAAGCGGAGATTTTTGGCGCAGGAAAAACCAAGGGCGCTTCGAAAGGGCTGCTTGCGGCAGCCGCAGGCGGGATGCTGTTCATCGACGAACTCGAAAGCCTGCCGCCGATCGTTCAAGTGCGTTTGCTGCCGCTGGTTCGCAAAGGTATCCCGCTCGGAATCGAGCGTCAGGAAGCATTACCGGATGTGCGTATCGTTGCGGCATGCGAAAGCGCCCCCACGCGCGCGATTCAGGAAGGTTCATTGCGCGCTGATTTTTATTTCAGCCTTGCCGCGACTACCTTGGTGATTCCGCCTCTCGCTGAGCGTCCCGAGGACATCGCGGCATTGATTGCGAGCCATGTTGAAGCTGCGGGAAACAATGGCCGCAGCTTTTCGCCTGAGGCGCTGAGACTGTTGCTGGAAGCCCCCTGGCCGGGAAATACCCGGCAGTTAATCAACGTCGTCAAACAGGCAATGCAGCTATCGGTCGCTGCCGTTGTTCCGGTCTCGCTGATCAATTATTTGCTTCGGGAAGAGAGCGAGCGTGAAATGCTGTGTCTCGACGAAGCGCGGCGCAGCTTTGAGCGGGACTACATCAACAAGCTGATGCAGGCGACTAACGGCAACGTTTCGCAAGCCGCCCGCATCGCCCAACGCAATCGAACCGAGTTCTACAA
>JAISPO010000101.1 GCA_031274855.1 Zoogloeaceae bacterium
ATCAAAGTCGGCGCGACGCCCGCGGTGCTGGCGATCACTTGAATCGCCAATCCGATACGCGACAACTCTCCACCCGAAGCGACTTTGACCAAGGGCCGCAAGGGCTGACCCGGATTGGCCATGACGAGGAACTCGACGCTTTCCAAACCATGCGCCGCGCCTTCCGGCAGGGGTTCGAGCGCAATCTCGAAACGGCCGCCGGTCATTGCCAGTTGCTGCATGCCCTCGGTGACAGCAGCCGACAATTCGGCCGCGCCGCATCGGCGCAGGGCGGACAGGCGCTTGGCGCTTTTCTCGTATTCGGCGCGGGCCGTCTGTTCTTTTTCGGCCAGCGCCGCCGGATCGGCGGACAGGGCCAATGCCTCCTGCCGCGCCGTCATGCCGGACAGCACTTCGGGCAGCGCCTCGGGCGCGACGCGATGCTTGCGCGCCGCCGCCGTGACTGCCTCGATACGCGACTCCAACTCGGCCAAACGCTCCGGTTCCAGTTCAAGACGATCACGATAGCGCGAGAGCGCATGGGCCGCCTCGCCCAACTGGATGCGAGCGGTTTCCAGCAACTCGGCCGGTTCCTTGAGCGCATTATCGTAATCAACGAGCGCGCGCAGTTTGGCCGTTGCTTCATCAATCTGCGCGGACGCCGCCGCCTCGTTTTCATCAAGGATGGCGAGCGCGGCTGCCGCGCCTTCGAGCAGGCTGGCGGCATGGGCAAGCCGCCGCTGCTCCTGATTGTCCTCCTGCCAGCGCGTTGGTTCGAAGGCCAGCGTTTGCAATTCCTTGACCTGCCAGTCGAGCATTTCTTTTTCCCGCGCCAGCGCGGAAATGTCCTGCTCGGCCCGTTCGCGGGCTTCGCGCAGTTGCCGCCAGGCGCGGAATTGGGTTGCCGTCTCCACAGCCAGCGCCTCAGCGCCGATCTGGGCATCGAGCAATCCGCGCTGCGCGTCGGCGCGCAGCAGCGCGTGATAGGCGTTCTGGCCGTGAATATCGGCCAGCAGTTCACCGGCCTGCCGCAGTTGCGTCAGCGTTGCCGGTGAGCCGTTGATGCTGGCCCGTGAGCGTCCACCGGCATCGACCACGCGGCGCAACAGGCAGGCGTCAGCATCGAAATCATTGTCGCGCAGCCATTGCGCCAATGCGCTATCAGCTTCGACATCAAACTCGGCCCCCACCTCCGCCCGCTCCGCGCCAGTACGCAGCACCGCAGCATCAGCGCGTTCGCCGAGCGCCAGCGAGAGGGCATCGACCAGAATCGACTTGCCCGCGCCGGTTTCGCCGGTCAGCGCCCCGAAACCGGTCTCGAATTCCAGTTCGAGCCGGTCGACGATGACGAAATCCTTGATGATCAGGCGACGCAGCATGAGACGATTCTCTAACGTTTGGGCGGTTCGCTCCAGTGGAGCTTGCCGCGCAGCATCGCGTAATAGCTGTAGCCGGGCGGATGCAGCAGCGTCAGCGTTTGCGGCGAGCGGGCAATGCGCACGCGGTCGCCGGAGTGCAACTCATAACAATCCTGACCGTCGAAGTGGGCGCGCCCGCTGATGGACGACAGCAGCGTAATGTCGATGCGGCTGTCCGCGTCAATGGTGATCGGGCGAGTGGTCAAAGCATGGGGAAAAAGCGGCACGACGGCAATGCCGGGCAGGCCCGGATGCAGGATGGGGCCACCGGCAGACAGCGAATAGGCAGTCGATCCGGTGGGCGTTGTAACAATGATGCCGTCGGCGTGCGAGAGATAAACGAACTCCTGGTTCACCTCCACCCGCACTTCAATCATGCGGCCAAGGTCGCCCTTGCTGACCACCACTTCATTGAGCGCCAGCGCGTCGTGGATGCGCCGGCCATCGCGCCAGACCTCACCGGCAAGCAACATGCGCGGCTCGGCGGTAAAGCGGCCGGACAACAACTCGCCGGCGGCAGGCAACATGTCCTTGCGGGCAATATCGGTCATAAAACCGAGGCGGCCCTGATTGATACCGGCCAGCGGCACATCGAACGCGGCCAGACGGCGGGCGGCGTAGAGCATGGTGCCGTCGCCGCCGAGCACGAAGGCGACATCGGCCTCGCGGCCCATGACTTCGTAACTGGCCGCCTCTGCGCCTTCGGCGCCGGCTTTCTCGGCATTGCCCGCCTCGATCAGCACGCGCACGCCGCGCTCGCGCAGAAAAGCCGCCAGTTGTGGCAGCGCGGCCGCGACTTCGGCGCTTTTGTGCTTGCCGATCAAGCCGGCGCAGCGGATTGTTTTGCTGAACGGGATGCTCATGCGACAGATTAAACCACATCCTGTTTCCCGCTAGAATCGCTTAATGCTTGACCGCCGCGCCCAAACCCTGCTCAAAACGCTCATCGAACGGTATATCGTCGAAGGACAACCGGTCGGTTCGCGCACGCTTTCCCGCTATTCGGGGCTGGAACTTTCACCGGCGACGATCCGCAATGTCATGTCCGATCTTGAGGAAATGGGCTTCATCGCCAGCCCGCACACCTCGGCCGGACGGGTGCCGACGCCCAAGGGCTATCGCCTGTTCGTCGATACCCTGCTCACCGTGCAGCCGCTGGCCCGCCAGCAGATTTCCGAAATCCGCGAGGCCATCCAGCCGGATCAGCCGCAGCGCGTCATCGGCCATGCCTCGCAGTTGCTCTCTGAACTGACCCATTTCGCCGGTGTCGTCATCGCGCCGCGGCGGCAGTTGCCGCGCATCCGGCAGATCGAATTCCTCAGCCTGTCGGAAACCCGCATCCTGCTCATCATCGTCACCGGCGAAGGCGATGTGCAAAACCGCATCCTGTTTACGCAACGCGCCTACACGCAAGCCGAACTGGCCGAAGCCGCCAACATGCTCAACGAGCATTTTGCCGGTCTCGATTTCCAGCAGATTCGCAGCCGCTTACAGGAAGATTTGCGCCGGATTCGCGCCGACATGGTCGAACTGATGACCGCCGCCGTCGAGGCGGGCGCCGAAGCGACGACCGACATCGCCCAGCAGCAATATTTCATCAGCGGCGAAAAAAACCTGCTCGACGTGGTCGACCTCTCCTCGAACATGGATCGCCTGCGCCGCCTGTTCGACCTCTTTGAGCAGAAAACCGGCCTGGTACAACTGCTTGAGCTATCCAGCCACGCCGACGGCGTGCAGGTGTTCATCGGCGGCGAGACGGGTATCGCGACGCTCGACGAATGCAGCGTCATCGCCGCCCCCTACGAAGTGGACGGTCAGGTGATCGGCACACTGGGCGTGATCGGGCCGACGCGCATGGCCTACGAGCGGGTCATCCCCATCGTCGACATCACCGCCCGCCTGCTGGCCAACGCGCTCTCCGCGCCATGAACACGAACGCCACTGGCCTGCTGCTGGTCAATCTCGGCACTCCGGCAGCGCCCACCGCGCCCGCGCTGAAAAAATATCTCGCCCAATTTCTCAGCGACCGCCGCGTTGTCGACCTGCCGCGCCTCCTCTGGTGGCCGATTCTTCACGGCATCATTCTCAACACGCGGCCCGCAAAATCGGCGGCCAAGTACGAAAAAATCTGGACGCCCGAAGGCTCGCCGCTCAAAGTCCACACCGAGCGGCAAGCCAAGCTGGTCAAAGGGCTGCTCGGTCATCGCGGCATTAAAGATGTCGCGGTCGCATGGGCGATGCGCTACGGCCAGCCTTCGATTGCCGCCGGTCTCGATGAACTCAGGCGCGGCGGCGCGCAGCGTATCCTCGTCCTGCCGCTCTACCCGCAGTTTTCCGGCAGCACTACAGCCAGCGCCCAAGATGCTGTCGACGAGTGGGCGAAGCGCAATAACGATTTCCCCGCGCCGCAAGTCATCCGCGATTATCACGAGCACCCCCGCTACATTAAAGCGCTGGCGCAAAGCGTGCGCGATCACTGGTCACAACAAAGCCGCCGCACCCACAAGCTCATCATGAGTTTTCACGGCATCCCCAAGCAGGCCATCGAAAAAGGCGACCCCTACGCCAGCCAGTGTCAACGCAGCGCCGCGCTGCTGGCGCAAGAACTTCATCTGGCTGACGACGAGTGGAAACTCACCTTTCAGTCACGCTTCGGCGCCGCCGAATGGCTGCAACCCTACACCAAGCCGACGCTGGAACAACTCGCCCGCGACGGCATCACCAGCGTGGACATCCTCTGTCCGGGCTTCGCCGCCGACTGTCTGGAAACCCTCGAAGAAATCGGCATGGAATGCCGCGCCGCCTTCCGCGCCCAGGGCGGCAAGGAATACCGCTACATCCCCTGCCTCAACGACCGCCCCGACTGGATCGCGGCGCTGACCGACATTGCGCTGGAACATATGCGCTAACTATCGGCGGCGGCCCGATAACCGGACGGTAGAATGCCGCCATGCAACAAAATCTCCTTCAGCGCAGTCTGTCTGCCGTTTGGCATCCTTGTACGCAGATGAAGCAGCACGTCAGCGGCCAGTTGCCGCTGCTGCCGATTGCGCGGGGGGAGGGGCCGTGGCTGATTGGCGCGGACGGGCAGCGTTGGCTGGATGGCATCAGTTCCTGGTGGGTGAATCTGTTTGGTCATTGCCATCCACGCATCAACGCGGCCTTGCGCGAGCAGCTCGACACGCTGGAGCATGTGCTGCTTGCCGGTTGCACCCATGCGCCGGTCGTTGAGCTTTCCGAGCGGCTGTCAGCGCTGACCGGCGGTGAACTCGGCCACTGCTTTTATGGTTCGGACGGCGCTTCTGCGACGGAAATCGCGCTCAAAATGTCCGCGCACTATTGGCGCAATAGCGAGCGCGAAGAAAAGTGTAAGTTCCTTTGTCTGGCTGGCGGCTATCACGGCGAAACGGCGGGGGCGCTGGGCGTTACCGATATTCCGTTGTTCCGCGCCGCCTACGCGCCGCTGATTCGCCCCGCGCAGGTGCTGCCTTCGCCCGATGCCCGTCAGGGGCCGCGGGCTGTTGAGCAGGCCATCGCGGCGCTGGCCGCCTGTCTGGCCCGAGACGCGGGCAGCATCGCCGCGCTGATTGTGGAGCCGCTGGTGCAATGCGCGAACGGCATGGCGATGTACGAACCCGAATATCTGCGCCAAGCACGCGCGCTCTGCGACCGTTATGAGGTACATCTGATCTGCGACGAAATCGCCGTCGGCTTTGGCCGCACGGGGACTTTCTTCGCCCACGAGCAGGCGGGTATCCGCCCCGATTTTCTGTGCCTGTCAAAAGGCATCACTGGCGGCTATCTGCCCCTCTCGGTAGTGATGACGCGCGATGCGATTTACCACGCCTTCCTCGATGATTCGACCGCGCGCGCTTTTCTGCATTCGCACTCCTACACCGGCAATCCGCTGGCCTGCCGCGCCGCGCTGGCGACGCTGGACATTTTCGCGCAGGATGATGTCATCGCCGCCAACCGCACGCTGGCGGCAAAAATCGCCGCCCGCCTAAGGCCGTTGGCCGCGCATCCGCAGGTGCGTCATTTCCGTCAGCGCGGCATGATTTTCGCGTTCGATGTCGAGGCCGATGCCGGTTTCGGCCACCGCTACTACCGCGCCGCGCTCGCGCATGGCGTTTTGCTGCGGCCCATCGGCAACACGGTTTATACAATGCCGCCCTATGTACTCGGCGATGCCGAAATCGAGCTACTGGGCCGCGCCGCCGAAACCGCCTTGCGGGAGGCGCTCGCCCCATGAGCTTCGCCGCCCGTCTCGCCGGTCTGAAGGCGCAGGGTCTGCTGCGCCGCCGCCGATTGGCGGAAACGCCTTGCGGCCCCGAAATGCTCATCGACGGCCACCGGATACTTTCCTTCGCCAGCAACGATTACCTCGGCCTCGCCGCTCATCCAGATCTGATAGCCGCGCTCCGCGACGCGTTGCCGGTATGGGGCGCGGGCGCGGGCGCTTCGGAATTTCTCGGCGGTCATTTCGCGCCCAACCGCGATCTCGAAACCAAGCTGGCCGCGTTCGTCGGCGCTGAAAAGGCGTTGCATTTCGCCAGCGGTTTCATGGCCAACACCGGCATCGTACCGGCGCTGGCCGAACGCGGCGACGCCATTTTTTCCGACAAGCTCAACCACGCCTCGCTGATCGACGGGGCGCGACTCTCTTACGCCAGCCACCACCGTTACCCTCATCTCGACCTCAACACGCTGGCCGCGCAACTGGCCGCCAGCCGTGCCACGCGGCGGCTCATCGTCACCGACGCGGTATTCAGCATGGATGGCGATATCGCGCCGCTGCCGGAATTGCTGGCGCTCGCCAAACGTTCCGATGCCCTGCTCCTCGTCGATGACGCGCATGGCTTCGGTGTGTTCGGCCCGCAGGGGCGCGGCAGCGCCGCCCATTTCGGCCTCAGGCCCAGCGGTAATCTGCTCATCATGGGCACCTTGGGCAAAGCGGCCGGCGTCTCCGGCGCTTTTGTCGCCGGTGATGCCGAGATCATCGACTGGCTCGAACAATCGGCCCGCACCGCCATTTACACCACCGGCGTGCCACCGGCGCTGGCGGTCGCCCTGCAAAAAAGCCTGCAACTGATCGCTATCGGCGACGACCGGCGGCAGCATCTTCAATCCCTGATTTCGCGTCTGCGTGCCGGCCTTGCGCCGGTCTGCGCGCACGCCGGCTGGCGTCTGCCCGAATCCCGCACCGCCATTCAGCCTGTCATCATCGGCGAGAATGACGCCACGCTCACAGTGGCCGACGCCCTGCTCGCCCGCGGCATCTGGTCGCCCGCCATCCGGCCCCCAACCGTGCCCGCAGGTCAGGCGCGGTTGCGCATCTCGCTCTCGGCCTCGCATAGCGAAGCGCAGGTGGATCGCCTGATCGCCGCGCTGAGCGGCATCGCATCTTGAAAACGCTCGCATTCATCGCTGGTTGGGGATTCGACAGCCGCATCTGGCAGCCCGTCGTTGAGCGGCTGTCCGGCGATTTTCGGATCAGTGATGGCCTCGCCCCGCTGCCCGTCGACGCCATCGTCTGCGGCTGGTCGCTCGGCGCGATGCGCGCGCTGCGGCTGGCCAGCGAAGCACCGGCACGCATCGGCAAACTCATCCTCGTCGCCGCCACGCCGCGCTTCGTGCAAGCGCCCGATTGGCCCTGCGCCCAGCCGCCCGAACTGCTGGCCGGTTTTTCCGCCGCTGTTGCCGCCGACCCGCAAGCTGCTTTGCGCCGGTTCGCCGCGTTGATGAATCAGGGGGACAGTCAGGCACGCGACATCACGCGGCACATGCAGGCGCTCTGGCGCGAACGCATCCCCGATGAGGCCACCCTCGCCGCCGGCCTGGCCGAACTCGGCAACACCGACCTCAGAAACTCGGCCGCCGCGATATCGCTGCCCACCCTGCTGATTCACGGCGAGCGCGACCCGCTGGTGCCGCCCGCGGCCGGTCGATGGCTGGCGCAACATCTACCGGCGGCGAAATTCGAAAGTTTCGCCGATGCCGCCCACGCGCCTTTTATCGCCGATCCCAACCGCTTCGTCGATTTGATCCGCGAATTTTGTCCATGAG
>JAISPO010000112.1 GCA_031274855.1 Zoogloeaceae bacterium
AGCCAGCCGTGTACCAGTTTTTTCAGTACCGGCTCGCGGCGGGGCGAGCCGAGTCCTTTGCCGTGCACGATGCGCACGCAGCGGTAGCCGTGCTTGAGGCATTCGGTGAGGAACAGGGTGACGTGATGCCGCGCTTCTTCGCGGTTCATGCCGTGGAGGTCGACATCGGCTTGCACGACCCAACGGCCACGGCGCAGGTCGCGCAGCACGGCGGAGGAGATGCCCGTCAGCAGCCAGGCGGCTTCGTCGCCGCCTTCCAGATGCAGGTCGAGCAGGTCGGGCGCGGTGATGGATTCGGTCAATGCCGCCCGTTCGTCGCGCTGACGCTGGCGCGGCCATGCGGGGGGCGGCGGCGGTTCGTGATGTACGCGATCCGAAGTCAGCCGCCGCGCATCGGCGACTGCCGCGCGAAAGAGGGCGCCAGCGTCTTCTTTCGGCAGCGTGCCCTGGCTCATGTCAGCCCTTGAGGGCGTCCAGATATTTTTCGGCATCAAGCGCCGCCTGGCAGCCGCTGGCTGCGGAGGTGACGGCCTGTTTGTAAATTTGATCCTGCACGTCGCCCGCCGCGAAAATGCCCGCGATGCTGGTTTGCGTGGCGTTGCCCTTGCGGCCGCCCTGTGTGATGAGGTAGCCGTTTTCCATGGCCAGTTGGCCGGTGAAAAGATCGGTGTTCGGCTTGTGGCCGATGGCGATGAAAACGCCCATCAGCGGGATGTCCTCGGTAACGCCGGTTTGCACATTGCGCAGCCTCATGCCGGTGACGCCGCTTTTGTCGCCGAGTACTTCGTCGAGCGTCGAGTTCCACTTGATGGCCACCTTGCCGGCTTTTTCTTTTTCGAACAAATGATCCTGCATGATCTTCTCGGCGCGGAGTTTGTCGCGGCGATGCACGACGGTGACATGGCTGGCGATGTTGGCCAGATAGAGCGCTTCTTCAACCGCCGTATTGCCGCCGCCGATGACGGCGACCGGCTGATTTTTGTAGAAGAAGCCGTCGCAGGTGGCGCAGGCCGAAACGCCCCTGCCCGAAAACGTTTGCTCGGAAGGCAGGCCCAGATACTGGGCCGAAGCGCCGGTGGCGATGATGAGCGCGTCGCAGGTGTATTCACCGGCATCGCCGATCAGGCGGAAAGGTTTTTCGGTGAGTTGGGCGGTGTGGATGTGGTCGAAAACGATTTCGGTGTTGAACCGCTCGGCGTGTTTCTGAAAACGCGCCATCAAGTCGGGGCCTTGCACGCCGTCCGCGTCGGCGGGCCAGTTGTCTACTTCGGTGGTCGTCATCAACTGGCCGCCTTGCGCCAGGCCGGTGATGAGCACAGGTTTCAGATTGGCGCGGGCGGCATAGACGGCGGCGGTATAACCGGCGGGGCCGGAGCCGAGGATGAGCAGCGGGCAATGACGTGTGGGCATGATGAGGTTCCGTCTGTTATTCGGGGCAGGCGCGATATTATAAAACGCTGTATTCCGCCGGTCTCGTCAAGCTGTCGCATCGGGCCAAAAGGGTGAGAAAATCCGCCCTGCTCATATCTTCGGCCACCCCAAGGGCGGCGAAAATCAACACGTTAACGCAGGAGCTTTAATCTACATGGCCATTACGCAGGCCCAACGAACCGGATCGGTGCCGCTTCCCGAAAAAATCGCCGCCTTGCTGCACGAGGTGCGCTGGCTGATTGTCGTCGGCTTCGGCTTGTATCTTTTTATGATCCTGTTCAGTTACAGCAAGGCCGACCCCGGCTGGTCGCAGACCGCGCACGGCGTCGAAATCGCCAATCGGGGCGGGCGCTTCGGCGCATGGCTTTCCGACCTGATGCTTCTTATTTTCGGCTTGTCGGCTTGGTGGTGGGTGGCGCTGCTGTTCTTTCTGGCCGCTTGGGGTTATCAGCGCCTGAATGCTTTGTTCGGCGACCGCCGCCCATTGTTCGTGGCGCTGATCGGCTTTCTGCTGTTGCTGGTGTCGAGCAGCGCCATTGAGGCGATGCGCTTCTGGAGCAGCCAGATAGCGTTGCCGTTCAAACCTGGCGGCATACTCGGCCTTGAACTGGGCAACTACCTTACTTCCAGCCTCGGTTTCACCGGCGGCACGCTGTTGATGATGGTGCTGTGGCTGGTGGGCGCAACGTTGTTTTTCGGCATCTCATGGTTCAATTTCGTCGAGCGAATCGGCGCGTTGCTCGAAGGCCTCTGGTTCGGCAGCATCGCGCTCTGGCAACGCTGGCAAGACCGCCGCTACGGGCGCGCCATCGAAAAGCAGCGCGAGGCCAAGGTCGAAGATGTGCGCCGCAAGTTCGAGATTCAGGAACCCATCAGGATTGAGGCCGCCGACTTTGAAGTCCGAAAAGCGCCACGGCTCGAAGCCCGCATCGAGAAAGAGCGGCAAGCGCCGCTGTTCCTCGACGGCCCGGGCGGTGTGCAGCCGCCGCTGCATCTGCTCGACGAGCCGCGCCACAATGCCGACGATCTTCCGGCGGCGGAGACGCTGGAATTCACCTCGCGCCTGATCGAGCGCAAGCTCGGTGATTTCGGCGTCGAAGTGAAAGTGCTTTCCGCCCACCCGGGGCCGGTGGTGACGCGCTACGAAGTCGAGCCGGCCACCGGCGTCAAGGGCGCGATGGTGGTCAATCTCGCCAAAGACCTCGCCCGCGCGTTGTCGCTGGTCAGCATCCGCGTTGTCGAAACAGTGCCCGGCAAATCCTGCATGGCGCTCGAACTGCCCAACCCGCGCCGTCAGGTGGTGCGGCTGACGGAAATCATCGGCTCGCGGGTTTATCACGACCTTCATGCGCCGTTGGCCGTTTGTCTGGGCAAGGATATCGGCGGCGGGCCGGTGGTGGCCGATCTCGGCAAAATGCCGCATCTTCTGGTGGCAGGCACCACGGGTTCGGGCAAGTCGGTCGGCCTTAACGCCATGATCCTCTCGCTCGTGTACAAATCCGAGCCGCGCGACGTGCGCATGATCATGGTCGATCCGAAAATGCTGGAACTGTCGATTTACGAAGGCATCCCGCATCTGCTCGCGCCCGTGGTCACGGACATGAACAAGGCCGCCAACGCGCTGCACTGGTGCGTCGGCGAAATGGATAGACGCTACAAGCTCATGTCGGCGCTGGGCGTGCGCAATCTGGCCGGTTACAACGGCAAAATCAGGGATGCCGAAAAAGCCGGAACCCATGTGCCCAACCCCTTCCCGCTGGTTGTTGAATCGCCCGAGCCGCTGACAACGCTGCCGCACATCGTTGTCATCATCGACGAACTGGCCGACCTGATGATGGTCGTCGGCAAGAAAGTCGAAGAACTGGTCGCGCGGCTGGCGCAAAAAGCGCGGGCTGCCGGTATCCACCTGATTCTCGCCACGCAGCGGCCCAGCGTCGATGTCATTACCGGCCTCATCAAAGCCAACATCCCGACGCGCATCGCCTTTCAAGTGTCGAGCAAAATCGACTCGCGCACCATCCTCGACCAAATGGGCGCGGAGGCGCTGCTCGGGCAGGGCGACATGCTCTATCTGCCGCCCGGCGCCGGTCTGCCGCTGCGGGTGCATGGCGCGTTCGTCTCCGACGATGAAGTGCATCGCGTCGTCGACTACCTGAAGAAAGCGGGGCCGCCCGAATACATCACCGACGTGCTCTCCGCGCCCGCTGCGGAAGGCGGCGAGCTGGGCGAAGACGGCAACGATAACGCCGAAGCCGATCCTGCCTACGATCAAGCCGT
>JAISPO010000138.1 GCA_031274855.1 Zoogloeaceae bacterium
GCGTGCCGCCGGTGCTCACTTTGGCGAGTACCGCGTCTTCGAATTCCTCGAAATCGGCGAGCGTGAACTCGCCGAGAACGGTGACGGTAAGCAGGCTATTGGTTGAGTCGCTGGTAATCATTTGCTTTCCTGTAGGTGGCCGGCCATGATGCGCCGGTAAAACTCGTGGAAATGCCGCATGCCGTCTTCGGTCGGCGATTGGTAGGGGCCGGCTTCGTTGCGGCCTTCCTTGAGCAGCGCATGGCGGCCGCGATCCATCCGTTCGCCGATGTCGTCGTCTTCAATGGCGGTTTCCATGTAGGCGGCCTGTTCCGCTTCGACGAACTCGCGCTCGAACAGCGCGATTTCTTCGGGATAGTAGAACTCGACGACGTTCATGGTGCGATCAACATCTTGCGGAATCAGCGTCGAGACCACCAACACATGCGGATACCACTCGACCATGATGTTCGGGTAGTAGGTGAGCCAGACCGCGCCCTGCCTCGGGTGCTCGCCCTTGGCGCCGTAGTAGTCGAGCACGGCCTTCTGCCAGCGCCCGTACACCGTGGAGCCGACGCGATCCAGACGGGTAATGCCGACCCGCTGCACCGAATACCAGTCGCTGAACTGCCAGGTCAGATCGTCGCAGGTGACGAAATTGCCCAGCCCCGGATGGTAGGGAACAACGTGGTAGTCCTCCAGATACACTTCGATAAACGTTTTCCAGTTGTAGTTGCACGGGTGCAGTTCAACGCGGTCGAGCTTGTAGCCGCTGAAATCGAATTCACCGGCGACATTCATGCCGGTAAGGTCGGCCTTGGCCGAACGCGGCCCCTTGAACAGCAGGCCGTTCCACGATTCGAGCTTGCGCTTGTGCAGGTTCAGGCAGGGGTTGGCCGGAAAATGCGGCGCGCCGATCTGGCTGCCCTGAGTGTCGTAAGTCCAGCGGTGAATCGGGCAGACGACATTCTGCGCTGTGCCCGAGCCTTGCAACATGATGGCCTGCCGGTGGCGGCAGATATTCGACATGTCATACACGCCGTCCGGCTGGCGCACCAGCAGGCGGGCGTGATCGAGCCACTCCTGCGAACGGTAGTTGTACAGTTCCGGCACCATCAGCTCGTGGCCAACGTAGCCCGGGCCGGCATCGAAGATGAGCTTTTTCTCCAGTTCAAAAAGTTTTTCATCGAAATACCAATCGACGGGAAACTGGGGGGCGCCAGACGAAAGTTTGGCGCGGCTCACGATATCGGACATGGTGCCCTACCTCCTGAAAATACCGGAAAACCGGAAAAAATAGGACGCAAAAATAGCCCCCTGCGGGGAGTGGTCAGTATAGCGAAAAATGCGCAGAAATTGACCGAAGGGCGTTCCATGCAGTATTTTTGTACCTTTACCACGCCCGATTTCCCAACTCTCATGGCCAAGGCAAGCACCCCACCGGCAACTCCGACATTTGAATCCGCTTTGCAGGAACTGGAGGGCATCGTTCAGGCAATGGAAGCGGGCAACGCGCCGCTCGAAGAATCGCTGGCCGCCTACGAGCGCGGCATCGCCCTGTTGCGTCAGTGTCAGCAAACGCTGGCCGCCGCCGAGGGGCGGCTTCAGGCGCTTGAAAACGGCATGTTGCGCAATTTCGATTCCGGCAATCTTGGCGCTGAAGGCGCAGGCGAGTAATCATGGATTTCGCCGCATGGATGGCCACGGTTCAGGCCCGTACCGAAACGGCGTTGGGGCGCTTGTTGCCGCCTGCGACGCAAGCGCCGCAGCGCCTGCACGCAGCGATGCGTTATGCCGTGCTGGGCGGCGGCAAGCGGATCCGCCCGCTGCTTTGCCACGCGGCCGGTGAAATTTTCAACGCCAGTCCGGCGGCGCTCGACATTCCCGCTTGCGCGGCCGAACTCATCCATGCCTACTCGCTGGTGCATGACGATCTGCCCTGCATGGACGACGATGTGCTCCGGCGCGGCAAGCCTGCCTGCCACATCGAATACGACGAGGCCACCGCCCTGCTGGCGGGCGATGCCCTGCAAACGCTGGCTTTCGAGACGCTGGCCGAGCATGGCGGTTCGGCGCGAATGATTGCGCAACTCGCGCTCGCCGCCGGTTCGCGCGGTATGGCGGGCGGACAGGCCATCGACCTCGCCGCCGTCGGTCAAAGTCCGTGCGTTGAAGAACTCGAATTCATGCACATCCACAAGACCGGCGCGTTGATTCGCGCTGCGATCCTGCTGGGCGCGGAGGCAGGCAGCGCCGATGATCGGGCGCTGTTTCAACTCAGCCATTTTGCCGGTCGCATCGGCCTGCTGTTTCAGGTCGTCGATGATATTCTCGATGCGGAAATGAGTACCGCCACATTGGGCAAAACCGCCGGAAAAGATGCCGCCCGCAACAAGCCGACTTACGTTACCCTGCTTGGTCTTGCCGAAGCCCGGCGCAAAGCCGCCGAGTTGCGCGACGAAGCGAAGGCGGCGCTGATACCGCTGGGCAACGCGGCGCGTCGTCTGACCGAACTGACCGACTACATTGTCGACCGGAAATTCTGATGTCCTATCCTCTGCTCGAAACCATTAATTCCCCCGCCGATCTGCGCCTGCTGCCGCGCGAATCGCTGCCGCCACTGGCCGAGGAACTGCGCGCTTTTCTGATTGAATCAGTCGCAAAAACCGGCGGCCATCTTTCTTCCAATCTGGGCACGGTGGAATTGACCATCGCGCTGCACTACGTTTTCGACACGCCCGAAGATCGTCTGGTCTGGGATGTCGGCCACCAGACCTATGCGCACAAAACGCTGACCGGCCGCCGCGAGCGCATGGATTCGCTGCGCATGAAAGATGGCGTCAGCGGCTTCCCGCGACGCGAAGAAAGCCCTTATGACACGTTCGGCGTCGGCCATTCGTCGACTTCGATTTCGGCGGCGCTGGGCATGGCGGTTGCCGCCCGCGACAAGGGCGAACAGCGGCGCGTGGTTGCCATCATCGGCGATGGCGCGATGTCCGCCGGTGAAGCCTTCGAGGCGCTCAACAATGCAGGCGTGATCGACGCCAATCTGCTGGTGATTCTCAACGACAACGACATGTCGATTTCGCCGCCGGTCGGGGCGCTCAACAAGTATCTGGCCCGCCTGTTGTCGGGCCGCACGATCAACGCCGCGCGCCGCGCCGGTGAGCGGGTGCTGTCGAAAACGCCGCAACTGCTGGAACTGGCGAAACGCGCCGAGGAACATTTCAAGGGCATGTTCGTGCCGCGCGGCACGCTGTTCGAGGAATTCGGCTTCAAGTACATCGGGCCGATTGACGGTCACGATCTGGATTCGCTGATTCCGACTTTGCAGAATTTGCGGCAACTCGACGGCCCGCAATTCCTGCACATCATCACTCGCAAGGGGCAGGGCTACAAACTCGCCGAAGCCGATCCGGTGCTGTATCACGGCGTTTCGCAATTCGATTCCAGCAGCGGCATCGAGTCGGCCAGCGGTAGCGCCAAGCTGACTTACACGCAGATATTCGGCGATTGGCTGTGCGACATGGCGAAAGAGGACACCCGCCTGATCGGCATCACGCCGGCGATGCGGGAAGGTTCGGGCATGGTGCGCTTTGCCGAGGAATTCCCGCAGCGCTATCACGATGTCGGCATCGCCGAACAGCACGCGCTGACCTTCGCCGCCGGTCTCGCCTGCGAGGGCATGAAGCCGGTCGTCGCCATTTATTCGACCTTCCTGCAACGGGCTTACGACCAACTGGTGCACGACATCGCCTTGCAAAATCTGCCGGTGATGCTGGCCATCGACCGCGGCGGAGTGGTCGGCGCGGATGGCGCGACGCATCAGGGCGCGTTCGATCTTTCCTATCTGGCCTGCATTCCGAACATGGTGGTGATGACGCCCGCCGACGAAAACGAATGCCGGCAAATGCTGACCACGGCCTTCCGTTGCGACAGCCCAAGCGCCGTGCGTTATCCGCGCGGCACAGGCACGGGCGCGTTGCCGCAACCGGCGCTCGACACCCTGCCGGTCGGCAAAGGCGAAATCCGGCGTCAGGGGCAGCGCGTCGCGCTGCTCGCCTTCGGCACTTTGCTGACCGCCGCGCTGGAGGCCGGTGAACAAATGAACGCCACCGTCGCCAACATGCGCTTCGTCAAACCGCTCGACCACGCGCTTATCAAACAACTGGCCGAGAGCCACGACATACTGGTAAGCATTGAGGAAAATGCGGTAATCGGCGGCGCGGGCGCGGAAGTGGGCCGCTCGCTGGCGGCGCAGGGGCTGGTCAAGCCGCTGCTGCGCCTCGGCCTGCCCGACCGTTTCATCGAACACGGCGATCAGGCGCAGACGCTGGCCGAGCTGGGCCTCGACGCAGCGGGTATCATCCGCCAGGTGCAGGCATTCATTCCTTGAGTAAAAATTCCATGACCATTCCAGACGTGCAAGGCAGCGCGGATTCGCGCCAGATTCCGATCAATCAAGTCGGCGTCAAATCCGTCCGTCATCCGATCCGCGTGCTCGACAAGAGCAGCGGCGTTCAACATACGATTGCCACGTTCAACATGTATGTCGGCCTGCCGCATAACTTCAAGGGCACGCATATGTCGCGCTTCCTTGAAATTCTGAACGGCTACGAGCAGGAAATCTCAGTCGAAAATTTCGGAAAAATGCTGCGCGAAATGGTGCGGCGCCTCGAAGCGGAAACCGGCCGCATCGAAATGAATTTTCCGTATTTCATCAACAAGCAAGCGCCTGTATCCGGCGTGAAAAGCCTGATGGATTACGAAGTGACTTTCACCGGCGAAATGCTCTCCGGCGGCGTTTACCGGCAGGCCATCAAAGTGGTCATTCCCGCCACCAGCCTGTGCCCCTGCTCGAAGGAAATTTCCGAGCGCGGCGCACACAACCAGCGTTCACACATCACTGTCACCGCCTACACCAACGCCTTCGTCTGGATTGAGGATTTGGTGCAGATGGTCGAAGCGCAAGCGTCCTGCGAGGTCTTCGGCCTGCTCAAGCGCACGGATGAAAAGTACGTCACCGAACGCGCCTATGACAACCCGAAATTCGTCGAAGACATCATCCGCGACGTCGCCGGCATCCTCAACGCCGACCCCCGCATCAACGCCTACATCGCCGAAGCGGAAAACTTCGAGTCCATCCACAACCACTCCGCCTACGCGCGGATCGAGAAAGACAAAA
>JAISPO010000032.1 GCA_031274855.1 Zoogloeaceae bacterium
ATGACGAAGTGGAGGGGGCGCGGGGATGACGAAGTGGAGGGGGCGCGGGGATGACGAAGTGGAGGGGGCGCGGGAATGACGAAGTAGAGGGGATGCGGGAATAACAGAAAAGAGCGATCAGAATCCAAACCCGATCTGCTCTCCATCCGCGGGCTGCCCTCCTTCACGCGCTGGCCGCCCTCGCTTCGGCAAGGTTCGACGCACCCCCGTCATTACGCTTACCTTATTCTTGAATCGCTCACTGCCCAATGGCGTACCTTGGTTAATGGCCTGCCGAATGTCTGCAATGGCTTCGTCATCCAACTGCGGACGAAAGAGCTTCCGGTAACTGCTGGCCCTTCCTTCCGTGTCCTGGCCCAAAGCGAGGTAGAGCAAATGCGGGGCCAAGTGTTCACTCGGTTTCCCCAATCCGTTGGCGCGATAGCTCGACCACGGATAGTTCACAGGGTCTTCCACCATTCCCGCCCTGACCGGATTAAGCTCAATGTAGCGCATACAGGCCAGCAGGTAGTCCTCGGCTTGAATCAGACTGGATTTGTAGCGGCCTTCCCAAAGCGTGCCCGTGCGCTTGTACTGACGGTTGATGTACTGGACATAGCGCCGACCGATGGATTGCATGAGTTTTTCGATGGAATTTTCACATTCCGGCGTGACAAGCAGATGCACATGATTCGTCATCAGGACGTAGGCGTGAATGCCGCAATGCCAATCGGCAGCCGACTTCCATAGCCAATGGAGGTAGCACTGATAATCCTCATCGGCAAAGAAGCAAGGCTCCCGATTGATTCCGCGCTGCACGATGTGCTGCGGTATCCCGGACAATTTCATGCGTGGGCGGCGTGGCACGAACTACGCATCCTTTGTGGAATGTTGGATGGAATTTTAGAATAAAACGATGCTGACCCTCGCGGGAAGGGGGGGGTTCTCAGGCGAGATTGAACAGGCGGCGAACACGCTCCAAATCTTCCGGCGTATCGACGCCGGGCTGGGGCGGGTGGTCGAAAATAGCCACGCGAATCTCATGGCCATGCCAGAGCGCGCGTAGCTGCTCGAGCGCCTCGATGCCTTCAAGCGGCGCGGGGGTCAGCCGCCCGTATTCGCGCAGGAAACCAGCGCGGTAGCCGTAGATGCCGATGTGCCGCAACGCGCCGAGATGATCGGGCAAACGGTCGCGTTCAATGGCGAAGGCATCACGCGCCCAAGGGATGGGCGCGCGTGAGAAGTACAACGCCCGCCCCGCCGCGTCGCACGCCACCTTGACTACGTTCGGGTTGAAAAAGTCGGCAGCCGAAGTCAGCGGGTGCGCGGCGGTGGACATCGCCGCGCCGTCACCACCAGCCCTGCCGAGTTCGGCGGCAACGGCATCAATCAGCGCGGGTTCGATCAGCGGCTCGTCGCCCTGCACGTTGACGACCCGATGATCGTCGGGCCAGCCCAGGATGTCCGCCACTTCGGCAATCCGGTCGGTGCCACTGGCGTGATCGGCGCGGGTCATCACGGCGCGGTAGCCATGCGCTTCGACGGCGGCCCGCACACGCTCGTCATCCGTCGCAACGCACACATCGGCGGCGGCGCTGCGCAGCGCCGCCGCGACGACGCGCACGACCATCGGCCTGCCGCCGATATCGGCCAGCGGCTTGGCAGGCAGGCGCGACGAGGCGTAACGGGCCGGAATGACGACGTGGAAGCTCACGCCGCTACTCTTCTTCGGCGGGCATTTGCCGCGCCTCGTCCTCAAGCATGATCGGGATATCGTCCCGGATCGGGAAGGCGAGGCGGCAGGGTTTGCAGACCAGTTCCGTTTTTTCCTTGCGCAAATCGAGCGGGCCTTTGCACAGCGGGCAAACCAGAATTTCAAGCAGACGGGCGTCCATTGATTCTCTCCAAAACAAATTGCGCGAGATCCGGCGTCACGGTCGCGGCGACAGGCAACACCCAGACGGGCAAACGCGCCAGCACACCGAATTTTACCGCGTCCTTCTCGGTGGTCAGGATCACGTCGCCGGTGAAATCCAAATCGGCGGCGGCATAGACATGATGATCGGGGAACGGATGCGCCTCGAAGCGCAGGCCCAGCGCCGCCAGATGATCGAAGAAACGCTGCGGCTCGCCGATGCCCGCGACGGCATGGATGCGCTTGCCAGCAAATTCCGCAGACAACGCGCTTTCGCCGGTTTTTGCCAGCGGTTTGAAACGCTCGCCCACCAGCGTCATGCGGAAATCCGCCGCGCCATTCCAATCATGGGCGACAACAGCATCCACGGTTCGCAGGCGGGATACCGGCTCGCGCAACGGTCCCGCCGGTAACATCAAACCGTTTTGAAAACCGCGCCGGTCGACCACAGCGATTTCGACATCACGCCCAAGCCGGTAGTGTTGCAAACCATCGTCGCACAGCAGCACATCGGTTTCGGGATGCGCGGCAAGCAGCGCCCGCCCCGCCGCCACGCGGTCGCGGCCCACAAAAACCGGACAGCCGGTGCGACGCCGGATCAGCAGCGGCTCGTCGCCGGTCACGGCGGGGTCATCATCGGGGCCGACTTCCCGCGTACCCGTGGCGCTGCCGCCATAGCCGCGGCTGATGACGCCTGCATGGCGTCCACGTTTGCGCAGTTCTTCGGCCAGCCAAATCGTCAAAGGCGTTTTGCCCGCGCCACCGACGGTAATGTTGCCGACCACGATCACCGGCACCGGCAGGCGAACGGCGGCAAAAATGCCCACGCGATAAAACGCACGCCGCAAGGCGGCTATCAGCGCGAACAGCCAGGAAAGGGGTACCGTGAGCACAGCCATCATATAAGCCACTGGATTCCCGCCAGAAGTACGCGGGAATGACGCGACAGGTTGCAGGTTACAGGATTCAGGATTCAGTAAAGGCAAAGTCCTTGGATTCCCGCCAGAAGCACGCGGGAATGACGAAATGTTATCACCGCCTCAACGCTGGGTTTGCTGGGTGGCAAAGGAAATGTGCGACAAGCCGCTTTGCTGGGCGGCCTGCATGATGTCGACCACGCTTTGGTGCGTCGCCTTGGCGTCGGCGTTGATAATCACCAGCGGCTCCTTGCTGCCGTCGCCCGCCGCGTAACGCAAAGCTGCGCCGATGGCATTCACGCTGCGGTCGACCACCGGCACCTTGTTCACCAGCACATCGCCGCCAGCGGTAACGATCACGTTGATCTCGCTGGGCTGATCCTTCTGCGTCTGCGCATCGGCAGTCGGCAGGCTGATTTCCAGACCGGCAAACTTGGAATAAGTCGTGGTAATCATCAAAAAAATCAGGATTACCAGCAGCACGTCGATCATCGGGATCAAGTTGATCTCCGGCTCTTCGCGGCCACGGCCACGCTGGAAATTCACGTGCGCTCTCCGTGGATCAACTCAACCAGTTTGACCGCCTGCAACTCCATTTCAATCACGAAGCTGTCGACCTTGGCGCGGAAGTGGCGATAAAAGATCATGGCCGGAATGGCGATGATGAGGCCGAAGCCGGTGTTGTACAGCGCGACGGAAATACCGTGGGCAAGCTGCTGCGGATTGTTACCGGCGCCGGTGGCCGAGCCAAATATTTCGATCATGCCAACAACAGTCCCGAACAGCCCCATCAACGGACTGATCGAGGCGATGGTGCCAAGCGAAGTCAGGAAGCGTTCCAGATCGTGCGCGGCAGCGCGGCCCGCTTCTTCGACCGCTTCTTTCATCACTTCGCGTGAATTGCGCACATTCTTGAGGCCCGCGGCGAACACGCGGCCCAAGGGCGAATGCCCCTTCAACCGCCTGATGGCGTCATCACTCGCGCCGTGCTGACGGAACTCGGTGACGACCATCGCCAGCAGCCCATCGGGAACGATCTTGCTGCGGCGTAGCGCAGTGGCGCGTTCAATAATCAAGGCAACGGCGATCACCGATGCAATCAGCAGAAAATAAATCGGCCAACCAGCGGCCTGAATGATTGCGAACACGAACGTCCCCCAGAGTTTGGCAACGAAGGGCGCACTTTAGCCTCAGGCCGCCAAATCGGCAACTACAGGATTCAGGTTACAGGTTACAGGATTCAGTAAAATTTGGTTGAGGCTCTCGTAGCGGGCCTCAACATTAAAATCTGAACCCTGAACCCTGTGTCCTGTAACCTGATTCTCACCGTTGCTGAACTCAACCGGCTGGCGCGTAGCGCGCTTGAGCGGGAGTTTCCGCTGCTCTGGGTCGCGGGCGAGGTGTCCAATCTTGTCCGCGCGCCGTCCGGCCACTGGTATTTCACGCTCAAGGATGGCGAGGCGCAGGTGCGTTGCGCGATGTTTCGGGCGCGCGCCCAGTCGGTGTCCTGGCGTCTGGAAAACGGGCAGCAGGTCGAAGCGCGCGCGCTGGTCACGCTTTACGAAGCGCGGGGCGATTTCCAGCTCAATGTCGAATCGCTGCGCCGCGCCGGTTTGGGGCGGCTTTACGAAGCCTTCCTCAAGCTCAAGGAGAAGCTGACTGCGGAAGGGTTGTTTGCCGATACGCGCAAGCGCCCCCTGCCGCGCTTCCCGCGCCGTATCGGCATTGTCACTTCGCTGCATGCGGCGGCGCTGCGCGATGTGGCGGCGGCGCTGGCGCGGCGCGCGCCGAATCTTTCCTGTGTGATTTACCCCACGCTGGTGCAAGGGGCCGAGGCTGCGGGGCAGATTGCCGAGGCGATCCGTCTGGCCGATCAACGCGCCGAGTGTGATTTGCTGCTGGTGGTGCGCGGCGGCGGCAGCCTGGAAGACCTCTGGCCGTTCAACGAAGAAATCGTCGCCCGCGCCATCGCGGCCTGCGCCATTCCGGTCGTTTCGGGCGTCGGCCACGAAACCGATGTCACCATCGCCGATCTCGCCGCCGACTGCCGCGCCGCCACACCGACCGCCGCCGCCGAAATCGCCAGCGCCGGGTGGTTCGATGCCGCCAACGAAATCGCGCAACTCGGCGCGGCCATGCAGGCGGCGGTGCGCCGCGATCTCGAACGCCGCATGCAGCGCATCGACCTTCTGACCAAGCAACTCGTCCATCCCGCCGAACGGCTGGCCCGCAGCCGCCAGCGGCTGGAACATCTGGCCAGCCGTCTGACCAGCGCCGGAGAGCGATTGACCGCCCGCAGCCATCAACGCCTCGCCGGTCTGCGCTTGGCGCTTTCCCGCGCGCGGCCCAATCTCGACCGGCAGCGGACGCAGTTGGCGCGGCTTGCCGCCGGTCTCACCGCGCTCAATCCGCAAGCGGCGCTGGCCCGTGGCTATGCGCTGGTACGCGCGCCGGACGGGCAACTGGTGCGCAGCCACCGGCAGTTGACCGCAGGCATGGCGCTTCAACTGCGCTTTGCCGAAGGCGGGGCTGAGGCCGATGTCAGTAAAATAATTCCCGACTAACATTATCAAGTTATAATTTCGCGCCAACCTTATTACCGGAGAGAATCATGGAACACGCCCTGCCCCCCCTGCCCTATGCGATGGACGCGCTCGCGCCGCATATGTCGAAGGAAACCTTCGAATACCACTACGCCAAGCATCACCAAGCCTATATCACCAACTTGAACAACCTCATCAAAGGCACACCCTTCGAGAGCAAATCGCTTGAAGAAATCGTCAAGTCGGCCCCTGCTGGCGGCATTTACAACAACGCTGCCCAGGTCTGGAACCACAGCTTTTTCTGGAACTGCCTGAAAGCCAATGGCGGCGGCACGCCCGCCGGTGCGCTGGCGGCGGCCATCGACAAAAAATGGGGTTCGTTCGACGAATTCAAAAAAGCCTTCCAGACCTCCGCGGCCGGCAACTTCGGCTCCGGCTGGACCTGGCTGGTGAAGAAAGCCGACGGCTCGGTCGACATCGTCAACATGGGCGCGGCCGGCACCCCGCTCACCACCGGCGACAAGCCGTTGCTGTGCATTGACGTTTGGGAACACGCCTACTACATCGACTACCGTAACCTGCGCCCCAAGTTCGTCGAAACCTTCCTCAACCACCTCGCCAACTGGGATTTCGCGGCAAAGAATTTCGGTTGATGTAGGCTAGAATTCCCCTTTCGCCGTCGTACCTTTCTGCTTTGGAGGAATTGACCATGACTGCTTCTGTTGTTGTTCTTCTTCTGGCCGTCGCGTTGGTTGTTTGGGGCGTTGTTATCTATAACGGGCTGGTCGGGCTTCGCAATCAGATACGCAATGCCTTTTCCCAGATCGACGTGCAGTTGCAGCGCCGTTACGACCTGATCCCCAATCTGGTGGAAACGGCGAAAGGCTACATGAAGCATGAGCGGGAAACACTGGAGGCGGTGATTGTCGCCCGCAATCAGGCCGTGCAGGCGGCCAAGCAGGCCAAGGATGCGCTTTCTCCTGAAACCATGCGCGCCTTGCAGGGGGCAGAAAATACGCTGGGCGGGTTGATGAGCCGGTTTTTTGCGTTGTCCGAATCCTATCCCGACCTGAAGGCCAACCAGAGCATGGCGCAGTTGCAGGAGGAGCTGGCTTCGACCGAAAACCGCATTGCCTTCTCCCGCCAGGCGTATAACGACACGGTGATGTTCTACAACATCAAGCGCGAAGTTTTCCCCAATTCGCTGATCGCTTCGAGTTTCGGATTTCGCGCGGCGGAAACGTGGCAGAGCGAAGACGGCGCCGCGATCAAAAAGAATGTCCAGGTGAGTTTTTAGACGGCAGCAGTAAGGCCCGATGGACTTTTTTGCTGCCCAGGCGCAATCCCGCCGGAGAAGCCGCTGGCTGATGCTCTGGTTTGTTCTGGCGGTGATGTGCATCATCGGCCTGTGTTATGTCCTAGCCCTCTTTCTGGGGGACAAAAAACAGTATGACTTCAGGGCGTTCTTGCAGGTGGCCGTATGGTGCAGTTACGCCCTTATTGCGTTTGTCCTGTATTACGCATGGCTGAGAAAAATCGGCACCGTATTTTTTACTATGGCGCTTGCGGGGTTGTCGTTCGCTATTTTCTTCGCGCACGATATACATCGCCGCGTGGCCGCCATGCTTCCCGCGACGGATGAGCCGGTAAACTTTCTGTCGCTCTGGAATGGGGAATTATTTTTCTGGACGTTTCTGATCGTAGGGGGCAGCATTGCGATAGCGTCCCTTTACAAAATGGATCAAATCTCCCGCCACGGCCCCACGCTGATCGCGAAGCAACTGGGCGGGCGGATGATTATGTGGGAAACGCGCGATCCGGCGGAAAAGCGTCTGCTCAATGTGATTGATGAAATGGCCATTGCCGCAGGCATTCCTGCGCCTCTGGCTTTCGTGCTCGATCAGGAAACCAGCCTCAATGCCTTTGCCGCCGGATTGGGTACGCAGGATTGCGTGATCGGCGTAACCCGCGGCCTGCTGGACGCCATGAACCGCGATGAACTGCAAGGCGTCATCGGCCACGAAATCAGTCATATCGTCAATGGCGACAGCCGCCTCAATCTCAGGCTGATTGGCCTGCTGTTCGGCATCTACTTCCTTACCCAAGCGGGTCTCCGCATCATGGAGGGAAGCGGTCGCGCGGGCGGTAAAGGTTCCGGTGGCGGAATCCTGATCGGCCTTGTGCTGTGGGTGATCGGCTTGGCCGGTTTGTTCTTTGGACGCTTGATTCAGGCGGCCATTTCCCGTGAGCGCGAATATTTGGCCGATGCGTCTGCCGTGCAATTTACCCGTCATCCCATCGGGCTATCCTCGGCGCTCAGAAAACTGAAAACCTCCGGCTCCAAGATCGAGCATCCCGAAGCCGGGGCCGCCAGTCATCTCTTTTTCGGCAACAGTGGCGCGGCCCTGTTCAATACGCACCCGCCGCTGGCTGAGCGCATCCGCCGCCTGAGCGGCATCCATATGGACCAGATGGATGCAGCAGAAACTTCCTCATCCCTGCCGGTTGCCGCGCTGGAAGGGAATAATCCCCCTCCGGTGCTGGCGGCCAACCCCAATGCGGCGATGCCGGCCTTCCTTCCCGCGGCAATCTTGATGGGCGGCCTCTTGCCGGAAGAAATATCGCCCGAAAGCCTCGACCAAGCGCAAACCCTGCTGGCCGGCCTGCCTGAATCCCTGCGGGAACACGCGCATTACATTACCGGCGCGACCGGCATCCTTGGCGGGCTGCTCCTTTCCAAGCAGCCGGACACACGGGCCAAACAGGAAAAACTGCTTCCGCCCGACGCGCTTCCTGCGGCGCAGGAACTTTATCAATGGCTCTGTTCGCAACCGGAGCATGGGGCGCGTTACCGGCTTGTCTGGCTTGACCTTATCCTCCCTGTGTTGCGTCAGGCACCGGAAACCGGCCGCCAGCAATTCCTCGCGATGTCGAAAGAATTGATTCGCGCGACCGGCCGCATGAGCCCCAGCGCGTTTGCCCTTCACAACATCCTTTCCGGCGCTTTGCTGCCGCCTTCGGAACGTCAGGTCAAACAAAGCGAATTGCATCCAGAGCGGCTGGATCAGAACATTGTCAGCCTGCTGGCTTTGATTACCTATGCCGGACATGAGGATGAAGAAACGGCTCAAGCGGCCTATCAGGCGGCAATAGCGTGTTCTCCCGCCCAAACGCAGCATCCCTTTCCGGCAAAAACCGAACTCTCCTTCAAGAAGGTTTCCGAGGCGCTTTCGCACCTTGCGCTGGCCGCGCCGCCTTACCGGAAGAAGCTCCTGCATGCCTGTGAAGTGGCCATCCGTTACGACGGCAAAATCACTTCGGTGGAAAGCGAACTCCTCCGCGCCTTCGCGCAAGGCCTCGGCTGCCCCGCGCCGCTGACGGAAGCCTGACGGCATATATCTCTTGTCATTCGCGGCGGCGAGTAGTCCAATACGCCGCTGGCATTTCACGGAAACTCAAGGAGGGGTAATGCTCCCTTGGCAACGCAATACCGCAACAGCCGCCGCGCCGGATGCGCTTGGCCGCCGCCGTCCGATCGGCGGGATGCTGTTCATTCTGGGCGCGATTGTATGGTCGCTGCTGGTGCTGGTTTCGCTGTGGTTCCAGCGCGAGCAGCTGAACCGCGCCGCCGAATCTTTGGCGAAGCTCGACGCGATTACCAATTTGCGCAAGGATATGGCGATACGGAAATGGGCTTCCTATGTCGGCGGCGTCTACATCAAGGACGACAAGGTATGGCAACTGGAAACTTTCGGCGAGCAGGAAATCATCACCGGATTGCGCGGTAACGGCGAATCCATGAAGCTCGTCACCCTGACGCCGATGCATTTGTTGCTGGCGATTCAGGAAATCAGCCAGAAGGAGTACGGTATCCGCGAGCGCCTGACTTCTCAGCAGTTGCGCAACATGGCCAACGCGCCCGATGAGTGGGAAGCCAAGGCGCTCGACGCACTGAAGAATGGCGCGGAGATGATTTCGGAAGCCGTCCCCAGCAAGGGCAGCCACGGCCTTTCCCGCGTGATGATCCCGATGCGCATGGAAAAGGAATGTCTCGAATGCCACCGCGATACGCTGGTGCCTGTCGGCGGTCTGCGCGGGGCCGCCACTATTTCGGTCGACCTGAACGCTTACCGGACAGCGCAGGAGCCGACTTGGCGCACCATCCAGTATTGGCACTTCGGCATTTGGCTGATGGGCTTGGCAACGATCAGTTTCGTCTGGTTCATTGCCAGCCGCCGGGTTCAGGAGCAAGCCCGCCAGGAGGAGGAGCGCCGAGAAAACGAGACGGCCTTCGCCGCCATGGCCGAGGGGGCAATCATCACCAACGCCCGCAGCGAAATCATTTGGGTGAATAACGCCTTCTGCCGGATTTACGGCTACCGCCGCGATGAGGTGATCGGCAAGAATCCGCGGCTGCTTCAGTCGGGACGCCACGACAAGGCTTTTTACGAGGAGTTTTGGCGTCAATTAACGCAGACGGGCCATTGGCGCGGTGAAATCTGGAACAAGCGCAAGACCGGCGAGATTTTCCCCGAAGAAATTTCCGTTCAGGCTTTGCGCGGTTCCGATGGCGCCATCCGGCGTTTCATTTCCATTTTCTCCGATATCACCGAACGCAAGCGCAATGAGGAGGAGCTGCTGGAACATCAGCAGCGCCTGCAAGCCTCGGAGGCGCGGCTGCGTGAATTGGCGACCTTCCTGCAAACCCTGCGCGAAGAGGAACGCACGCGCATCGCCCGCGAACTGCACGATGAACTCGGTCAGGCGCTGACGGCGCTGCGGTTTGACCTCGGCTGGCTGCGCGGCAAATGCGACAGTCTGGGTTCGCCGGCGGCCGACCGCGTATCGGCGGCCTTCAGCGTGGTCGAGCAAAGCATTGTCTCGCTGCGCCGGATTTCCGAAGATCTGCGTCCGGCGATGCTTGACAGCCTCGGTCTGGCGGCTGCCGTCGAACATCATGTGACGCAATTCGAGCAGCGTACCGGCATCCATTGCCGCCTCGCCATGAATCGGGAGGAATTCGATCTCGATAGCAAGGTCGCCACGGCAGTCTTCCGTATCGTTCAGGAGGCGCTAACCAATGTCGCCCGCCATGCCAAGGCCAGCGAGGTTTCGATAACGCTCAACGAGACGGACGACGCCATCAAACTCGTCGTGATGGACAACGGCAGCGGCATTGCCGCTGTCAAGGACAAAAAGACTTTCGGTTTGCTTGGAATGCGCGAACGCATTACGATTCTCGGCGGCTCGTTTGCCATCCGCAGCCAACCCGGACAAGGCACGCGCATTTCCTGCCGCTTGCCTTTACAGAGGGATACAGAAACGTGATCAGAATTCTCATCGCCGATGACCACGCCATCCTGCGCGCAGGATTGAAGCATCTGCTCTCCGAAGCGACCGATATCGTTGTGGCCGGTGAAGCGAGCAACGGCAGCGAAACCGTGGCGCTGGTGCGCGAAGTGGATTGCGACCTCCTCGTGCTGGATATGTCCATGCCGGGCCGCAGCGGCATTGACCTCATCCGCCAGATCAAGACCGAGCGCCCCAAGCTGCCTATCCTGATTCTCAGTATGCACAAAGAGGATATTTTTGCGGTGCGCGCCCTGCGCGCCGGCGCTGCCGGTTATCTGTGCAAGGACAATGCCGAATCGCAACTCGAGGCCGCCATTCGCAAAGTAGCCGGGGCCGGTTTGTACATCAACCAGACAGTGGCGGAACGGCTGGCTCAGGAAATGGTCGGCGGCAATACCGCGGTTCTGCCGCATACCCACCTTTCGGACAGGGAATACGAGGTATTCCGCGACATCGCCGCCGGTCTCGGCGTGACTGAAATCGGCCAGCGCCTGAATCTCAGCGTCAAGACGGTCAGTACCCACAAGGCGCGCATCATGCAGAAAATGGGCTTCTCCAACACGGCGGAATTGATCCAGTACGCCATGCGGCACAACCTGCTTGATTAGGCCGGTTTACTCCACGAATTCCGTGAGAGGGTAGGAATTTTCCTACAGCGCAAATCAGCCTCCATCCGGCTAGTTATTTTTTGCGGCTTAACTATACTGTGCGTTATGCGACATTCGGTCGCAGCATTAACCGGATGCCGTAGGGAGCAGAGGTTAAATAGTGCCTCTGCCAAGATGTATTTGACGACAGGAGCCAGATAATGAAGAGATTTAAATTGAGGACCGGTCCGCTGTTGCTGGCGGCAGGCCTGGGGCTTGCTGCGAGTGCCAGTTGGGGCGCGGAATCCTTGCAAGACGTCTTGAAACGCAGAAATTTGTCACAACAGGATTTGCTGGCGGCAGCCAAGACCTATGTGCCGACCGGAAAGCGCGATGAGTTCATGGCGTTCAGTTCCGGCGGTCAATCAGGGCAGGTCATCGTCTACGGCATTCCCTCGATGCGCATCATCAAGTACCTCGCGGTGTTCACGCCGGAACCCTGGCAGGGCTACGGTTACGA
This sequence comes from Zoogloeaceae bacterium, assembly GCA_031274855.1. Classification (GTDB taxonomy): domain Bacteria; phylum Pseudomonadota; class Gammaproteobacteria; order Burkholderiales; family Rhodocyclaceae; genus Fen-999. The sequence continues at coordinate 11,814 of JAISPO010000032.1, forward strand.
CGAGGAATCGAAGGCAGTGCTGGCCGGCGGCAGGATCGACGGCAAGGACATCACCTGGGGCGATACGCACCACCCGGCCATTTCGGAAACGAACGCCCAGTATGACGGCCAATTCCTGTTTATCAACGACAAAGCCAACCCGCGTCTGGCCGTCATAGACCTGCGCGATTTCGAAACCAAACAGATTGTGGCCAACCCGATTTTCAAGTCGGAGCACGGCGGCGCTTTTGTCACCCCGAACACCGAGTATGTGATCCAGACCGCCCAGTATGCCGCGCCGCTTGAGGCCAAGAAGTTCTACCCGCTGGAAGAGTTCAACGAGAAGTATCGCGGTGGCGTTACCTACTGGAAGTTCAATCGCCAGGAAGGCCGGCTTGATCCCAGCCAGTCCTTCTCGATCGAACTGCCGCCCTATAGCCAGGACCTTTCCGACTTCGGCAAGGGCCCGTCCGAAGGCTGGTCGTTCACCAACTCGTTCTGCTCCGAGCGTTATGTCGGCGGCATCGAGAAAGGCCGTCCGCCTTATGAAGCCGGTTGTTCGGCCAAGGATACCGATTACCTGCACGTAATCAACTGGAAGAAAGCTGTCGAGCTGTTCAAGCAGGGCAAGACCACGAAGATCAACGGTCACGACGTGATCATGATGGAAACCGCCATCAAGGAAGGAATGCTTTTCCTGATTCCTGAACCGAAGTCGCCGCACGGCGTCGACGTCACTCCTGACGGCAAGTACATGATCGTTGCGGGCAAGCTCGATACGCACGTCTCGGTATTCTCGTTCGACAAGATCATGGCGACCATCAAGGCCGGCAAGTTCGAGTCCAAGGACCCGTATGGCATTCCGGTTCTCAGCATGCAGGATACGCTGTACAACCAGGTGTCGCTCGGCCTCGGCCCGCTTCACACACAGTTCGACTCCAAGCCTTGCGTCGCCTACACCTCGCTTTATGTCGACAGCCAGGTTGCCAAGTGGAACTACTGTGAAGGCAAGATACTCGACAAGATCTCCGTGCACTACAACATCGGCCACTTGATGACCATGGAAGGCGATTCGGCCAATCCCAGCGGGCGTTACCTTGTTGCCCTGAACAAGCTGGCGATTGATCGCTTCAACCCGGTCGGACCTCTGCATCCGCAGAACCACCAGTTGATCGACATCAGCAACGACAAGATGCAGCTTCTGTACGACATGCCGTTGCCGCTGGGCGAGCCGCACTATGCGGTTGCGATTTCAGCCGACAAGCTGAAGCCAGGCGTCCGTTACAAGGTCGGCACCAACAGCCGCACCGACAAGCCCTCGGAAGGCGCCGTACGCGCCGGTGAGGAAAAGACGGTACGTACTGGTAACACGGTTGAAGTGTTCGGCACCCTGATCCGTTCGCACATCACGCCGGAAACCATCGAGGCCGAGGTCGGTGACGAAGTCATCATCCACCTGACCAACCTTGAGCGCGCGCAGGACGAAACCCACGGCTTCACGGTATCGACCTACAACGTGCATGCCTCCGTTGAACCCGGCAAGACCTCCACGGTGAAATTCAAGGCCGACAAGGAAGGTGCGTATCCGTACTACTGCACCGAGTTCTGCTCCGCGTTGCACCTTGAAATGCAGGGCTATCTGCTGGTCAAGCCGAAGGGCTGGAAGCCGACCAAGACGGAAATGGCCAAGCAGTCCTACACCGAAGCGGACTACAAGAAGCAAATCAAGAAGATCGCCGACACCCAGGCTGTGATCGACTCTGTGGTGGCCTACATCACCAGCGTCAATTACAAGGACTTCCCGGAAGTCGTCGCCATGGTTGAGGATGCTTTCGACCAAGCCGGCAAGATTCCCGCCGTCACGGCCAAGCATGAAGCAGCCGCGGCCAAGAAGGACTGGGAAAATGCCAACCTCTGGGCCGAGCAAGTCTGGCAGTATCAAGTCAAGACGGCTGACCTCGGTTTGCGTGCCAAGACTTACCTTGAACAGAACGGCGCGCAGAAGGTCAAGTAATACGTATCACCTCAAGTAGCATGTATCACCTGTA
>JAISPO010000127.1 GCA_031274855.1 Zoogloeaceae bacterium
ACATTCAGATGACGGTCAAGCTGATCGCCCCGATTGCGATGGAAGAAGGCTTGCGCTTTGCCATCCGTGAAGGCGGCCGGACGGTCGGCGCGGGTGTCGTCGCAAAGATCATCGAGTAAAGGAGAAAACCAGAGCGGGGCGGCGTCCGCAGGGGCGCCGCCTTTTGCAATTTTTGCCGCAGGGGCATAGCTCAATTGGCAGAGCGACGGTCTCCAAAACCGTAGGTTGGGGGTTCGATTCCCTCTGCCCCTGCCACTGAACATGACGACCGCAGGACATGATGGCCGACAAGCTGAAATTTACGATTGCACTTCTTTTGCTGGCAGCAGGGGTGGCCGGTTTTTACCTGCTGGCTGACCAGCCATTGATTTTGAGAGTGCTGGCGGTACTCGCCGGTGTCGCGGCATGCGCGGGCGTCGCCTGGTTCACCGAGCCGGGGCAGCGTTTTGCGGTGTTCAGTCAGGAAGCCGTTACCGAAGCCAGAAAGGTTGCCTGGCCGCACCGCAAGGAAACCGTGCAGATGACGATGGCGGTGTTCGGGTTTGTGGTTTTGATGGCAATCGTTCTGTATATCGCGGACAAGACGCTGGAATGGGTGCTGTATGACCTGATTCTGGGCTGGAAGTAAAGATTATGACGAAACGCTGGTACGTGGTTCATGCCTACTCTGGATTCGAGAAATCGGTGCAGCGCGCGCTGACCGAGCGCATTGCGCGCGCCGGTATGCAGGATAAATTCGGCCAGATTCTCGTGCCTGTCGAGGAAGTGGTGGAAATGAAATCCGGCCAGAAGCATACGTCGGAGCGGAAGTTTTTCCCCGGCTATGTGCTGGTCGAAATGGACATGGACGACGATTCATGGCATCTGGTCAAGAGCACGCCGAAGGTGACGGGTTTCATTGGCGGCACGGCGACCAAGCCGACGCCGATCTCCGAAAAGGAGGTCGACAAGATCATGCAGCAGATGCAGGAAGGCGTCGAGAAGCCGCGGCCCAAGGTGTTGTTCGAGACCGGCGAAATGGTGCGCGTCAAGGAAGGCCCATTTACCGACTTCAACGGCACGGTCGAAGAGGTCAATTACGAAAAGAGCCGCCTGCGTGTTTCCGTGACCATTTTTGGCCGCGCCACGCCGGTTGAGCTGGAGTTTGCGCAGGTCGAGAAGGCATAGTTTTTGGCCCGCCGGAAGCCTTGATTCCGGCAAGAGGAGCGTGAGTAGGGCAACCGGAAGCGCGTTACGACTCAATTATCAGGAGCCATCATGGCAAAGAAGATCGTCGGTTACATCAAGCTGCAAGTACCGGCCGGAAAGGCGAACCCTTCGCCCCCGATCGGTCCCGCGCTCGGTCAGCGCGGCCTTAACATCATGGAGTTCTGCAAGGCGTTCAACGCCAAGACGCAGAGCATGGAGCCGGGTCTGCCGATCCCCGTGGTGATTACGGCCTTCGCGGACAAGAGCTTCACTTTCATCATGAAGACGCCGCCGGCCACCATTCTCATCAAGAAGGCGGCGGGTGTTCAAAAGGGTTCGCCCAAGCCGCATACCGACAAAGTCGGCAAGCTGACCCGCGCCCAGGCTGAAGAAATCGCCAAGACCAAGATGCCGGACCTCACTGCCGCCGATATGGACGCCGCAGTGCGCACGGTTGCCGGTAGCGCCCGCAGCATGGGCATCACCGTGGAGGGCATCTGACATGGCCAAGCATTCCAAGCGAGTCGTTGCCCTGCGCGGCAAGGTTAACCGGTCCAAAAATTATCCCGTCGCCGAAGCGCTGGGGCTGGTGAAAGAAAATGCCGTCGCCAAGTTCGATGAGTCGATTGACGTCGCCGTGAACCTCGGCATCGACGCCAAGAAATCCGACCAGCTCGTGCGCGGTTCGGTCGTGCTGCCTGCCGGTACCGGCAAGAAGGTGCGCGTGGCCGTCTTTGCCCAAGGCGCCAAGGCCGAAGAGGCCAAGGCTGCCGGCGCCGACATCGTTGGTTTCGACGATCTGGCCGCCACCATCAAGGGCGGCACAATGGATTTCGATGTCTGTATCGCAACGCCCGATGCCATGAAGGTCGTCGGCGCGCTCGGCCAGATTCTCGGCCCGCGCGGCCTGATGCCGAACCCGAAGGTCGGCACGGTCACCATGGATGTCACCACGGCAGTCAAAAACGCCAAGGCCGGTCAGGTTCAATACCGTACCGACAAGGGCGGCATCATCCAGTGCACCATCGGCCGGGCCTCTTTCACGGTCGAGGCGTTGCAGCAGAACCTGTCGGCATTGATCGACGCGCTGAACAAGGCCAAGCCGTCCGCCGTCAAGGGGCAGTACCTGAAAAAGGTATCGCTGTCCTCGACGATGGGCGCAGGGGTGCGCGTTGACCAGAGCAGTCTGGTCGCGCAGGCATAGCAGGAACTTTGGGCCGCTGTGTTGTCATATAGACACAGCGGGTTGTCAAAGACCGTTGGCGTCCGCAGTCTGGGGCTTAATCACCGGCAGCATCGGTGGCCAGCGCAGATGGCGCAGCCCGAATGCAGGAAGGCAGTTGATTCCTGAATGAAGGTCGCCGTACCGCCAAGGCTGACTTTGTCAGCATTGGTATTTTTTAGGAGCTGACCTTGGGTCTCAATCTCGAAGAGAAGAAGGCGGTAGTTGCCGAAGTATCCGCGAAAGTCGCGGATGCCCAGACAATCGTCGTCGCTGAGTACCGTGGTCTCGAAGTGGGACAGATCACCACCTTGCGCGCCAATGCGCGCAAGGCCGGCGTGTATCTGCGGGTGCTGAAAAACACTCTGGTGCGTCGCGCCGTTACCGGCACGCCGTTTGAAGGACTTCAGAAGGCGATGAGCGGCCCGCTGATTTACGGTATCTCCAAAGATCCCGTTGCGGCTGCCAAGACCCTGAACGAATTCGCCAGAGGCAACGACAAGCTCGTCATCAAGGCGGGAGCGATGGCCAACTACGTCATGGACGCCAATGGCGTCAAGGCGTTGGCCACCATGCCCAGCCGTGAGGAGCTGCTTTCCAAGTTGCTCGGCACCATGCAGGCACCGATCGCCCAGTTCGTCCGCACGCTCAACGAAGTCCCGGCCAAGTTTGTCCGGGGCCTCGCCGCTGTGCGCGACGCCAAAGAGGCTGCGTAATCGCAACGATATTCCGTCATTCAATTAACCATCAAATCATTCAGGAGTTATCGCAATATGGCTACCAAAGCTGAAATTCTCGATGCCATCGCTGGCATGACCGTTCTCGAACTGTCCGAACTGATCAAGGAAATGGAAGAAAAGTTCGGCGTCTCCGCCGCTGCCGCCGCTGTCGCGGTTGCCGCGCCTGCCGCCGGTGGTGGTGCCGCTGCCGCCGCTGAGGAAAAGACTGAATTCACCGTCGTGCTGGCTGCTGCCGGCGAGAAGAAGGTCGAAGTCATCAAAGTCGTGCGTGCTGCTACCGGTCTGGGCCTGAAAGAAGCCAAGGACTTGGTCGACGGCGCGCCGAAACCCGTCAAGGAGGGCATCCCGAAGGCCGATGCCGACGCTCTCAAGAAGCAGCTTGAGGATGCCGGCGCGAAGGTCGAGGTCAAGTAATTGCCCGATGCATCACGGGCTGGCGGTCGTGTGCCGCCAGCCCTTTCGTCTTTTGTTGTAATGGACTGTTGATATGGCTGCGGAGGTTGGCAGAGAGGGTTGAAGAAATTCAGCCTTGCCTTCTGACTTTCGATGCTGACGAGAAAACGGAGCGACCATGACGTACTCCTATACCGAGAAGAAGCGAATCCGCAAGAGCTTTGCCAAGCGCGCCAACGTGCTTGACGTGCCTTTCTTGCTGGCAACTCAACTCGATTCCTACACCCAGTTTTTGCAGGCCGATACGCCGCCCGCGCAGCGGCGCAGCCAGGGCTTGGAGGCTGCGTTCTCCTCGATATTCCCGATCGTTTCCCATTCGGGAAGCGCCCGTCTGGAATTCATCGAGTACAAACTCGGCGAGCCGGCCTTTGATGTCAAGGAATGCCAGCAACGCGGGCTGACCTTTGCCTCGCCGCTGCGGGCCAAGGTGCGCTTGATTATTCTCGACCGCGAGACCAATAACGAGAAGGTCAAGGAAGTCAGGGAGAATGAAGTCTACATGGGCGAAATTCCGCTCATGACCACGACCGGCTCCTTCGTCATCAACGGCACCGAGCGCGTCATCGTCTCGCAGTTGCATCGTTCTCCTGGCGTTTTCTTCGAGCACGACAAGGGCAAGACGCACAGTTCGGGCAAGCTCCTGTTCTCGGCCCGCATCATTCCTTATCGCGGCTCCTGGCTCGACTTCGAATTCGATCCGAAGGATTTCCTCTATTTCCGCGTCGACCGCCGCCGCAAGATGCCGGCGACGATTCTGCTCAAGGCCATCGGCCTGACGCCAGAGCAGATTTTGGCCACTTTCTTTGAATTCGACACCTTCCATCTGACCAAGAAGGGCATCCAGTTCGAACTGGTGCACGAGCGTCTGCGCGGCGAAGTGGCCCGCTTCGATTTCGTCGACAAGCACGGCACTGTTGTCGTCCAGAAGGACAAGCGCATTACCGCCAAGCACATCCGCGATCTGATCGAGGCCGGTGTCAAGAAGATTCTGGTGCCGGAAGATTTCATCGTCGGCCGTGTCGTGGCCCATAACATTGTCGATGCCGAAACCGGCGAAATTCTGGCCAATGCCAACGACGAGATTACCGAAGCCCTGCTGGCCAAGCTGATGGAAGCCGGTGTCGGCGATCTCAAGACGCTTTACATCAACGATCTGGATTGCGGCCCCTACATTTCGTCAACCTTGCGCATCGACGAAACGGCTGACCAATGGGCGGCCCGTGTTGCCATCTATCGCATGATGCGCCCGGGCGAGCCGCCGACCGAAGACGCGGTCGAGAATCTTTTCCAGGGGCTGTTCTATTCGGCCGAGCGTTACGACTTGTCGACGGTGGGTCGCATGAAGTTCAACCGCCGCGTTGGCCGCGAGGCGCTCGATGGCGCGTCCACGTTGTCGAACGAGGACATCACCGAGGTTATTCGCATTCTGGTTGAACTGCGTAACGGTCGCGGCGAGGTGGACGACATCGACCACTTGGGCAACCGGCGCGTGCGTTCCGTCGGCGAACTTGCCGAAAACCAGTTTCGTGCCGGTCTGGTGCGGGTCGAGCGTGCCGTCAAGGAGCGTTTGAGCCAAGCCGAATCCGAGAACCTGATGCCCCATGATCTGATTAACGCCAAGCCCATCTCGGCGGCAATCAAGGAGTTTTTCGGCTCCAGCCAGCTCTCCCAGTTCATGGATCAGACCAATCCGCTGTCCGAAATTACTCACAAGCGCCGCGTTTCGGCGCTTGGCCCGGGCGGCCTCACCCGCGAGCGCGCGGGCTTCGAAGTGCGCGACGTGCACCCGACTCACTATGGCCGCGTGTGCCCGATCGAAACGCCGGAAGGCCCGAACATCGGCCTCATCAATTCGTTGGCGCTGTATGCGCGCACCAACAACTACGGCTTCATGGAAACGCCCTACCGGAAGGTGGTGAACGGTCAGGTCATGGATCAGATCGAGTTTCTTTCCGCCATTGAGGAAGGCAACTTCGTGGTGGCGCAGGCCAACGCGACGCTCGACAAAAAGGGCAAGCTGATTGACGAACTGGTCTCCTGCCGCTTCAAGGGCGAATTCGAATTGAAGACGGTGGAGGAAGTTCAATACATGGACGTCGCGCCCGGCCAGATCGTTTCGGTGGCCGCGTCGCTGATTCCGTTCCTTGAGCACGACGACGCCAACCGCGCCCTGATGGGCGCCAACATGCAACGTCAGGCCGTACCCTGCCTGCGTCCTGAAAAGGCGCTGGTCGGCACCGGTATCGAGCGCACTGTCGCGGTCGACTCCGGCACTGCGGTTCAGGCGCTGCGCGGCGGCGTGGTCGACTATGTCGATGCCAACCGCATCGTGGTTCGCGTCCATGATGCGGAAACCGTGCCGGGCGAAGTCGGCGTCGACATTTACAACCTGACCAAGTACACCCGTTCCAACCAGAACACCAACATCAACCAGCGTCCGGTAGTCAAAGTCGGCGATGTGATTGCCAAGGGCGACGTGGTCGCCGATGGCGCTTCCACCGACCTCGGCGAATTGGCGCTCGGCCAGAACATGCTGGTCGCCTTCATGCCCTGGAACGGCTACAACTTCGAGGACTCGATTCTCATCAGTGAGCGCGTCGTCGCCGACGACCGTTTCACCTCGATTCACATCGAGGAACTGACGGTTGTTGCCCGCGACACCAAGCTGGGCGCCGAGGAAATCACCCGCGATATCGCCACGCTCGGCGAGGCCCAGTTGGGCCGGCTCGACGAGGCGGGCATTGTCTATATCGGCGCTGAAGTCGAGGCTGGCGATGTGCTGGTCGGCAAGGTGACGCCCAAGGGCGAAACCCAACTGACGCCGGAAGAAAAACTGCTGCGCGCCATCTTTGGCGAGAAGGCGTCGGACGTCAAGGATACGTCGCTGCGCGTGCCGTCCGGCATGTCGGGCACGGTGATCGACGTGCAGGTCTTTACCCGTGAGGGCATTGAGCGCGACAAGCGCGCCCAGTCCATCATCGACGACATGCTCAAGGACTACAAGCAGGACTTGGCCGACCAGATGCGCATCGTCGAGCGCGATACCTTCGCGCGGATCGAAAAGCTGCTGCTCAACAAGATCGCCGCCAAGGGGCCGAAGAAGCTGACCAAGGGCACGAAGATCACCAAGGATTATCTGGCCTCGATCGAGCATTACCACTGGTTCGACATTTCGCTCGAAAACGAGGATGCCCAGCAGCAACTCGAAAATCTGCGCGACAGCATCGACCAGACCCGCAAGGACTTCGATGTCGCCTTTGAAGCCAAGAAGCGCAAGCTGACGCAGGGCGACGAACTGCCGCCCGGCGTACAGAAAATGGTCAAGGTCTATCTGGCCGTCAAGCGTTGCCTGCAACCCGGCGACAAAATGGCCGGCCGCCACGGCAACAAGGGCGTGGTGTCGAAAATCGTCCCGATTGAAGACATGCCCTACATGGAAGATGGCCGCCCCGTCGATATCGTGCTCAATCCGCTCGGCGTGCCGTCGCGGATGAACATCGGCCAGATTCTGGAAACGCACCTGGGCTGGGCTGCCAAGGGCTTGGGCCTGAAGATCAACGAAATGCTACGCGAACAGGCCAATGCCGCGGAAGTCCGCAAGTTCCTGCACAAGATTTACAACGTTGCCGGCCGCGGCGCGGCTGTCGATACGCTTGACGACCGCGAGACGCTGGAACTGGCCGCCAACCTTACCGGCGGCGTACCGTTTGCCACGCCGGTGTTCGATGGCGCCAAGGAGGAGGAGATCCGGGCCATGCTCGATCTCGCCTACCCCGACAGCGTTACCAAAAAGCTGGGACTGACGGCGGCCAAGACGCAGGCGCAACTTTACGATGGCCGCACCGGCGAAGCGTTCGAGCGGCCGGTCACCATCGGCTACATGCACGTGCTCAAGCTGCACCATCTGGTCGACGACAAGATGCACGCGCGTTCAACCGGCCCGTACAGTCTGGTCACCCAGCAGCCGCTGGGCGGCAAGGCGCAGTTCGGCGGCCAGCGTTTCGGCGAAATGGAAGTGTGGGCGCTGGAAGCCTACGGCGCTTCCTACACATTGCAGGAAATGCTGACTGTGAAGTCGGACGACGTTACCGGACGAACCAAGGTCTACGAAAACATTGTCAAGGGCGAGCACAAGATTGATGCCGGAATGCCGGAATCGTTCAACGTGCTGGTGAAGGAAATTCGCTCCCTGGCAATTGATATTGACCTGGAACGCTACTGAGAACCCCAAGGAGTAAGCGACGATGAAAGCACTGCTCGATCTCTTCAAGCAGGTTACCCAGGAAGAAGAATTCGATGCAATCACTATCGGGCTGGCATCGCCTGAGAAGATTCGCTCCTGGTCTTACGGCGAGGTCAAAAAGCCGGAAACCATCAACTACCGCACCTTCAAACCGGAGCGGGATGGCCTGTTCTGCGCCAAGATTTTCGGCCCGGTCAAGGATTACGAATGCTTGTGCGGCAAGTACAAGCGCCTCAAGCATCGCGGCGTCATTTGCGAAAAGTGCGGCGTCGAAGTCACCCAGTCCAAGGTGCGCCGCGAGCGCATGGGCCATATCGAACTGGCCTCGCCGACCGCGCACATCTGGTTCCTGAAGAGCCTGCCCAGCCGTCTGGGCATGGTGCTCGACATGACCCTGCGCGACATTGAGCGCGTGCTCTACTTTGAAGCCTTCGTGGTTGTCGATCCGGGCGTCACGCCCCTGACCCGCGCGCAACTGCTGTCGGAAGACGACTATCTGGCGCGCGTCGAGGAATACGGCGACGAGTTCTCGGCGGTGATGGGCGCGGAAGGTATCCGCGATCTGCTGCGCACGCTCGATGTCAGCCACGAAATCACAGTGCTGCGCAAGGAACTGGAAACCACCGGCTCGGAAGCCAAGATGAAGAAGCTCGCCAAGCGCCTCAAGGTGCTCGAAGGCTTCCAGTCGTCGGGCATCCGGCCCGAGTGGATGATTCTCGACGTGCTGCCGGTGCTGCCGCCCGATTTGCGGCCGCTGGTGCCGCTGGATGGCGGGCGTTTCGCCACCTCCGACCTCAACGATTTGTACCGGCGCGTCATTAACCGCAACAACCGCCTGAAGCGCCTGCTCGAACTCAAGGCGCCGGACATCATCGTCCGCAACGAAAAGCGCATGTTGCAGGAGGCGGTCGACTCGCTGCTCGACAACGGCCGCCGCGGCAAGGCCATGACCGGCGCTAACAAGCGGGCGCTGAAATCGCTGGCCGACATGATTAAAGGCAAGGGTGGCCGCTTCCGTCAGAACCTGCTCGGCAAGCGCGTCGACTATTCGGGCCGTTCGGTCATCGTCGTCGGCCCGCAACTCAAGCTGCATCAATGCGGCCTGCCCAAGAAAATGGCGCTGGAATTGTTCAAGCCCTTCATTTTCGAACGTCTGGAGAAGATGGGCATTGCCAGCACCATCAAGGCCGCCAAGAAGGAAGTGGAAGCCGAAACCGGCGTGGTCTGGGATATTCTCGAAGAAGTCATCCGCGAACATCCGGTGCTGCTCAACCGCGCGCCGACCCTGCACCGGCTCGGCATTCAGGCTTTCGAGCCGACCCTGATCGAAGGCAAGGCCATCCAGTTGCATCCGCTGGTTTGTACCGCGTTCAACGCCGACTTCGACGGCGACCAGATGGCCGTGCACGTCCCGCTGTCGCTCGAAGCGCAAATGGAAGCCCGCACGCTGATGCTGGCCTCGAACAACGTGCTGTCCCCCGCCAACGGCGCGCCGATCATTGTGCCGTCGCAGGACGTGGTGCTCGGCCTTTACTACGCGACCCGCGAAAATGCGGCTGCGCGAGGCACGGGCATGGCGTTCACCGACATCGCCGAAGTCATCCGCGCTGTCGATTTGCACCAGTGTGATTTGCATGCCCGTGTCTCCGTGCGTCTCAAGGAATATGAGCGCGATGAAAGCGGCGAGGGCTGGCAGGAAAAGATCGTGCGCGTTTCGACGACCGCCGGCCGCGCGATCCTGTCGGAAATTCTGCCCAAGGGCCTGCCGTTCAAGGTCATCGACAAGCCGCTCAAGAAGAAGGAAATTTCCAAGCTGATCGACGAGAGTTTCCGCCGCTGCGGCCTCAAGGAAACCGTGGTGTTTGCCGACAAGCTGATGCAATCCGGCTTCACGCTGGCGACGCGCGGCGGCATTTCCATCGCCATCGGCGACATGCTGGTGCCCGGCCAGAAGCACGCGATCATTGATTCCGCCGAAGCGGAAGTGAAGGAAATCGAAAAGCAATACACCTCCGGTCTGGTTACGGTCGGCGAGCGTTACAACAAGGTGGTCGATATCTGGGGCCGCGCCGGCGATCAAGTCGCCAAGGCGATGATGGATCAACTCGCGCACCAGAAAATCACCAATGCCCAGGGCAAGGAAGTCAGTCAGGAATCGTTCAACTCGATTTACATGATGGCCGACTCCGGCGCGCGCGGCTCGGCGGCGCAGATTCGCCAGCTGGCCGGTATGCGCGGCCTGATGGCGAAGCCGGACGGCTCCATCATCGAGACGCCGATTACCACCAACTTCCGCGAGGGCCTCAACGTTCTGCAATACTTCATTTCGACGCACGGCGCGCGTAAAGGCTTGGCCGATACCGCGTTGAAGACGGCCAACTCGGGTTACCTGACACGCCGTCTGGTCGACGTGACGCAGGATTTGGTGGTGACCGAAGACGATTGCGGTACTGCGGCGGGCTTTGCCATGAAGGCGCTGATCGAAGGCGGCGAAGTCGTCGAACCTTTGCGCGAGCGCATTCTCGGCCGCGTGCTTGCCTCTGACGTCATCAACCCCGATACGCAGGACATCCTGTATCCCGCCGGACATTTGCTTGACGAGGATGCGGTCGATGCGATTGAGGCGCTGGGTATTGACGAAGTGCGCGTGCGCACGCCGCTGACTTGCGAGACCCGCTACGGCCTGTGCGCGAAGTGCTATGGCCGCGATCTTGGCCGCGGCGCGCTGGTGAACTCCGGCGAAGCCATTGGCGTAATCGCCGCGCAGTCGATCGGCGAACCCGGCACGCAGCTCACCATGCGGACGTTCCACGTCGGCGGCGCGGCCTCCCGTGCCGCGGCGCAGAGCCAGATTGAAGCCAAGAGCGCCGGTACTGTCCATTTCTCGCCGACCATGCGTTATGTCACCAATCCGCGTGGCGAAAAAGTGGTCATTGCCCGCTCCGGCGAGCTGGTCATCAGCGACGAGAATGGCCGCGAGCGCGAGCGTCACAAGGTGCCTTACGGCGCGACGCTGTCCGCCGATGACGGCAAGCAGATCAAGGCCGGCAAGATACTGGCGACCTGGGATCCGCACACCCGCCCGATCGTGACCGAGTACGCGGGCACGGTCAAGTTCGAGCATGTCGAAGAAGGCAGCACGGTTGCCAAACAGATCGACGATGTGACCGGCTTGGCAACGCTGGTCGTCATCGACCCGAAGCGCGGCAGCAAGTCGCAAGCCAAGGGTCTGCGTCCGCAAGTGAAGCTGCTCGATACCGCCGGTCAGGAAGTGAAAATCCACGGCACGGATCATTCGGTGGCGATCACCTTCCAGGTCGGCTCGATTATCACCGTCAAGGACGGACAGCCGGTTTCGGTCGGCGACGTATTGGCCCGTATTCCGCAGGAATCGGCCAAGACCCGCGACATTACCGGCGGCCTGCCGCGCGTTGCCGAGTTGTTCGAGGCGCGCTCGCCCAAGGATGCCGGTATGCTGGCCGAGGTGACGGGCACTGTCAGTTTCGGCAAGGACACCAAGGGCAAGCAGCGTCTGGTCATTACCGAGCCGGACGGCACTGCGCACGAGTACCTGATTACGAAAGACAAGCATGTCATGGCGCACGACGGCCAAGTGGTCAACAAGGGTGAAACCATTGTTGACGGCCCCGCCGATCCGCATGACATCCTGCGCCTCAAGGGCATTGAAGAACTCGCCCGCTACATCATTGACGAGGTACAGGACGTTTATCGTCTGCAAGGCGTGAAGATCAACGACAAGCACATCGAGGTGATTGTGCGCCAGATGCTGCGCCGTGTCGTGATTGTCGATCCTTGCGAGTCGAAGTTCATCCGCGAGGAGCAGGTCGAACGTTCCGAGGTACTCGACGAAAACGATCGCCTCAGGAGCGAAGGCAAGCGGCCCGCCGAGTACGAGAACATCCTGCTCGGCATCACCAAGGCGAGCTTGTCTACTGATTCCTTCATTTCCGCAGCTTCCTTCCAGGAGACCACGCGCGTGCTTACCGAAGCGGCGATCATGGGCAAGCGGGACGAGTTGCGCGGCTTGAAGGAAAACGTGATTGTTGGCCGTCTGATCCCTGCCGGTACCGGATTGGCCTACCATCGCACACGCCGGAGAAGTTCGGCGGGCGGCGCGGCAGGCAAGGCGATGTTCGACTTGCCGGCGGCGGAAGCTGTCACGGATGAGGTGCAACCCGGTTGACGGGGTAAAACTCGGCAAATATAATCCGGCCTCTTTTGCATCCAGAGGCTGGTTGCAAACTATTTTGGGAACCAGATATGCCAACGATTAACCAACTGGTGCGCAAGGGTCGACAAGCGCCAGTCAGCAAGAGCAAGGTGCCTGCCCTGGGCGGCAGTCCGGCCAAACGCGGCGTGTGCACCCGCGTGTATACGACTACTCCGAAGAAGCCGAACTCGGCCTTGCGTAAAGTTGCCAAGGTTCGTCTCACCAACGGCTTCGAGGTGATTTCCTACATTGGCGGCGAAGGGCACAACCTGCAAGAACACTCGGTTGTCCTGATTCGCGGCGGCCGTGTCAAGGACTTGCCCGGTGTTCGCTATCACATCATCCGCGGCAGTCTGGATACCCAGGGCGTCAAGGATCGCAAGCAGTCCCGCTCCAAGTACGGCTCCAAGCGGCCCAAGCAGGCCTAATCCAGTTTCGAGGTTATATTTACCATGCCCCGTCGTCGTGAAGTTCCCAAGCGTGACATCCTGCCGGATCCCAAATTCGGCAGCGTCGATGTCTCCAAATTCGTCAATGTGCTGATGACCAGCGGCAAGAAGTCGGTTGCCGAGCGCATCATCTATGGCGCTTTCGATCAGATCAAAGCCAAGAGCGGCAAGGATCCGCTCGAGGTGTTCTCGCAAGCGGTCAGCAACGTCAAGCCGATTGTCGAAGTCAAAAGCCGCCGCGTTGGCGGCGCCAACTATCAAGTGCCGGTCGAAGTTCGTCCTTCCCGCCGCATGGCGCTTTCGATGCGCTGGCTGCGCGAAGCTGCGCGCAAGCGCAGCGAGAAGTCGATGGGCCAGCGGCTGGCGAACGAATTGATGGAAGCGGCTGAAGGTCGCGGCTCGGCCATGAAGCGGCGCGAAGAAGTGCACCGCATGGCCGAGGCCAACAAGGCGTTCTCGCACTTCAGGTTTTAATCATCGCCGCGCGGCCATGCCGCGCGGACATTTTTGTTGCCGCCCTGGCATCTCTCCGCACGGTGAGGGCCAAGGCGGCTTGGCTTAGATAAGGCAGGTATTCAAAGTGGCTCGCAAGACTCCTATTGACCGCTATCGCAACATCGGCATTTCCGCGCACATCGACGCCGGCAAGACGACGACGACAGAGCGCATCCTGTTCTATACCGGTGTTAATCACAAACTCGGCGAAGTGCACGACGGCGCCGCGACGATGGACTGGATGGAACAGGAGCAGGAGCGCGGCATCACCATTACTTCCGCGGCGACCACCTGCTTCTGGAAGGGCATGGATTTGTCCTATCCTGAACACCGTTTCAACATCATCGACACCCCGGGACACGTGGACTTCACCATCGAAGTCGAGCGTTCCATGCGCGTGCTCGACGGCGCCTGCATGGTGTATTGCGCCGTGGGCGGCGTGCAGCCGCAGTCGGAAACTGTCTGGCGGCAGGCCAACAAATACAAGGTGCCGCGTCTGGCCTTTGTCAACAAAATGGACCGCACGGGCGCCAACTTCTTCAAGGTCCATGACCAGATGAAGCTGCGCCTGAAGGCCAATCCCGTGCCGGTCGTTATTCCGATCGGGGCCGAGGACAGCTTCAAGGGCGTGGTCGATCTGCTCAAGATGAAAGCCATCCTCTGGGACGAAGCCTCTCAGGGCATGAAGTTCGAGTACGCGGATATACCGGCCGATCTCGCCGAGACCGCCAAGGAATGGCGCGAGAAGATGGTCGAGGCCGCTGCCGAAGCGTCCGAGGATCTGATGAACAAGTACCTCGAGGGCGGCGATCTGTCCGAGGCCGAAATCAAGCTGGGCCTGCGTACGCGCACGATTTCCACGGAAATCCAGCCCATGCTGTGCGGCACGGCGTTCAAGAACAAGGGCGTGCAGCGCATGCTCGATGCCGTCATCGACTTCCTGCCTTCGCCCGTGGATATTCCGCCGGTGGATGGGCATGACGAAAAAGACCAGCCCGACACCCGCAAGGCCGATGATGCCGAGAAGTTCTCGGCGCTGGCCTTCAAACTGATGACCGACCCCTTCGTCGGCCAGTTGACCTTTGTGCGCGTCTATTCGGGCGTGTTGAGCAAGGGCGACACCGTCTACAACCCGATCCGGGGCAAGAAAGAACGGATTGGCCGCATCGTGCAGATGCACGCCAACGAGCGTCTGGAAGTCGAAGAAATCCGCGCCGGTGACATTGCCGCCTGCGTGGGCTTGAAAGAAGTGACCACAGGCGAAACCCTGTCGGCAGTCGACAAGCCGATCATTCTTGAGCGCATGGAGTTTCCCGAGCCGGTTATTCACGTCGCGGTCGAACCCAAGACCAAGAGCGATCAGGAAAAAATGGGCATTGCGCTTGGGCGTCTTGCTCAGGAAGATCCCTCCTTCCGCGTGCGTACCGACGAAGAATCCGGCCAGACCATCATTTCCGGCATGGGCGAATTGCACCTCGAGATCATTGTCGACCGCATGAAGCGCGAGTTTGGCGTCGAGGCCAATGTCGGCGCGCCGCAAGTCGCCTATCGTGAAACCATCCGCAAGTCGGCCGAGCAGGAAGGCAAGTTCGTCAAGCAGTCCGGCGGTCGCGGCCAGTATGGCCACGTCTGGATCAAGCTCGAACCGAATGAAGTCGGCAAGGGCTATGAGTTTGTCGACGCGATCAAGGGCGGCACGGTGCCGCGCGAATACATTCCGGCGGTGGATAAAGGCATTCTGGAAACGCTGCCCAATGGCGTTCTGGCCGGTTTCCCCGTTGTTGACGTCAAAGTCACCCTGTTCGATGGTTCGTACCACGAGGTTGACTCGAACGAAAACGCGTTCAAGATGGCCGGTTCGATGGCGTTCAAGGACGCCATGCGCAAATCCGCGCCGGTGCTGCTCGAACCGATGATGGCCGTCGAGGTCGAAACGCCGGAAGACTTCATGGGTAACGTCATGGGCGATCTTTCGAGCCGCCGCGGCATGGTGCAGGGCATGGATGACCTGCCCGGCAACATCAAGACCATCAAGGCCGAAGTGCCGCTGGCCGAAATGTTCGGCTACTCGACGCAGTTGCGTTCGCTGACGCAGGGCCGGGCGACTTACTCAATGGAATTCAAGCATTACTCGGAGGCGCCGAAGAACGTCGCCGAGGCTATCATCAACAAGAAATAACCGTTCTTTGGAAGGAAGCTGAAAATGGCAAAAGGCAAATTTGAGCGCACGAAGCCGCACGTAAACGTAGGCACGATTGGACACGTGGATCATGGCAAGACCACGCTGACGGCGGCGATCACATCGGTGCTGTCGGCGAAATT